>JAAZDH010000283.1 GCA_012512865.1 Clostridiaceae bacterium
GGAGCCGGCGTTTTGACGGTATCAATATTTTTGCTGAATTTAACAAGGTTTTCAGCAGCCTTTTTAATCTCTCCCGCTCCCATTTTTTATTTCTACCGCCGCCCAGCGTTCGTCTTTCAGTTGAATTATTGCATCAACCTTAAAGTTAAGCTGGTCCCGGTAGTGATAAACAGAACCATCCAGGCTGTCTGCATAAATCTGCAAATCCCGTATGCACAATGACTCAAAAAGATATCCGAATGTTTTAAAATCACTCAACAATCTTCTGCTGTCGGCACGGAGGGCGGCTGCAGCAATAGAGGGGGCCGTAAAGTGCCGCTTGCCGGTAGTACGAATAGCGTGCTTGGAACGCAAGTGCGGGCTCCAGGCAGGAAGATCCTCAATTACATATAGTTTCTTCATTGCAGAAATATAACTGCTTATTGTTTTATAAGACAGCCCTTTATCGTTTGAAGCCAGGTCGCGCAGCAATGTTTGCGTATTTGCCGTCGCCGAAATATTCCGGGAAATTGAGCGAAGCAGCGCATATTTTTCGTTCTCTTCCACTACGGCTTCCGGCCAGCCACCTCGTGTGAGAATAATAGCGATACGTTCGATAGTCAATTTGCTTTCTCCGAACATATCCTTTTTGCCATCAAACAAGTCTCTCAGCGAAATTTCCCCCGTGGATTCACCCGATTCAAACAATGACATCGTAGTAATCGGATGAATACCCTTCTGGTTGACAAAAGGTTGTCTTATATGCTGTCGAAAGAAGCTCTTACCTGCCATACCGCTCATTTAATTTTCCATAGTATTCTACAATCTTGTCCACACCTGCTTCCTTCTGTTTTTCCCTAAGCTCCTCCGGAGTTATAACAAAGTGTCCGGAATCTATATATTCAAAGAATTTTACCATATTATCATAATATTTATCCAATATGCCATCCAGATATTTTTGCATATTACTAATCTCTTCCTGCCATTCTTTATCTTTTATGAAATCTTCGATAAGCTCATCTGCGCTCATACCATAAGTTTCCATCATCAATTCCTCGGATGTAATAACATTCTTTAAACTTGCATCAAGCAGTACCTTACGATATTCATTTGTTTCTACAAGCGAGCTTCTTTCAAATTTACAATTCTTAAAAAATTCAGCTCCCATCAAGGACCACTTTTGCAAAGGAGCCGCATTTGAGGGAAAATAAATACTATCGCCTGCGAGTTCATAGTTTTTATCCTGGATACCATACATAAACAGGTCATAGTTTTCCTGTGAGCTGTGCAGCCATTCCACGAACATCAGCACTCTTTCGGGATTTTTGCTGTATTTGCTGATAACAAGCCCTTGTGAATATACCGGAAGTTCATGAGTCGAGTCCATATAGAGAGGATAAATACCATATTCAAATTTCCCCGGGCTTGCCAGTTTGAAATAATCATTAATGTCTCTTATAGCCAGCAGCAAGGATGCAAGTTCACCAGAATGCAAACGAGTATAATAATCAAATTTTGAAACATCTTCGACCACATATCCATTATCTTTCCAGTTTTTAAGAAGGTTATATGAGTCTATAAACTCACTTAAATCAACTATTGGATAAACGGAAAGCTGCTTGCTGGTAATTTTTGAATAGAACCATGAAGCAAAATTTGAATAATAGCCATTACCCTTAATATATACGTCAAAAAATTTACTTGAATAAACAAAGCCGGGTAAGACCCCTTGTTCATTTTCCTTTACTTCTTTTAAAAAATTACCGTATTTCTCCAGTGTCTTAAAGCCATTTGCCGAATATTTTGAAACCAGGTCTTTTCTTGCCACGATGCAGGCCCTGGGACAATCAAAATAATTCCATGGTATCATATATTGCCTGCCATTGACAGTTACCGACTTGAGGAGTATTTGACCCGCTTCGGTGGATTTAAGCTGCTCGTAGTATTTAGGTGCATATTGAGGAAACAGAACGGAAATATCCATGGCAATACCTTCTTGTACATGTTCCCGCGTCTCATAACTTGTAAAAGCGTCCACGGCTTCACCCGAGTTTATTAGTTTTTTAAGCTTATCTTCATATTCTTCATAAGGTATCCAATGAAAAACAGGCGTTATTTTCAGAGAATCCTCCAGCTTTTTCGAAATTTCCATTAATATGTCTTCCATTTCATTTTCAGGGGTGTTGTTATTATAACCCCTTGTATAAAAATGGATGTTTACAGGCTCAAAACTAACAGCCATGTAAGGTTCATCGGTTTTTTTCTCATTGCTAAGCCCCGTACATCCTACTATAATTACCATAAGAATGGCAATTATACTCCATCCAAGCTTATGCCCGGCAACACCGGCTATTCTTTTTATTCTGTCCTTTAACCTTTTTCCATTCACGACCATGCCGCTTGATATGACCAAGCCATTGCTCCCGGTACTGCAAGCCAGCTTCAGAAGTGTCCTTCCATAAGTATATTTATCGCCTGACATATGCCTTAATACCTGGGAGTCACATAAAAGCTCATTATCATGCCTCATCATGGAAAAAGCAATATGTACCAGAGGGTTAAACCAATGCAAGCCGCTTATCACCATGGAAAGCAAATTTAAAATATTATCTTTTTTTCTATAGTGCGTAAATTCGTGAATCAATATACACCAGAACTCCGAATCTGAAAGCATGCTTATCATATTTTTGGGGATTAGTATTACAGGATTAAATAATCCGTATATGCATGGTTCTTCTACTGCACCGGTTTCATACAACATAACGGGTTTTCTTATATTGAGTTGTTTTCTGCATAGTTCGGCTACATGACAAATTCTTTCATCGACAATAAGCTTTTTGTCAGTTATCTTCCTGTAGAATTTAATATTATAAAAAACGATGCATGAATAAAAAGCCAGCAGTCCAATGGCCCATAATATTACGAACAAGTATAGTATCAGCGGTGTTTTCGGCTGGTAACTTATATTATGCCCGGAAATGCTTAACCTGGAATCAATAACTTCGCTTGCAGCTGATGCTTCAGAAGACCGTGAATCAATGTGTGTATCCGTGTGCATATTATTGTAATGCATATCCCGGTTTTGCCCGCTGTTTTCCTCAGAATAACCTGGTTCATTGTACTGTAATTTTCTGATGTAGGCTTTTGACTTTTCAATCGCATTTTCAACACTCTCACTGGCAATAATAGCGCTTTGTATTGTATTTGCCGGAATGTCAAAAATATTAAACATGCTGGTATTGGTTTGAGGCGCCCAGGGCAGAATAAGCCTGATAGTTACAATCGTCCAGAGCACCATATACCATCTTGCATTAATTTTATCTTTAAAAAACTTTCTTAATAGTATTACAATCAGGATAATCAAGGATGCCTTTAAAGAAGATTGTATTAACCAATTAAAAAACTCCCAGCACATGGCAGTTATTCCTCCTTATTCTTACTGGATTCCAGGATATTTATAAGCTCATCAATTTCCTCGCGGGTCAGTTCATTTTTTTTCACGAAACTCGATAACATGGAACTTATTGCACCGTTATAAAACTTTTTCAGAAAAATGTTTGTTTCATTTCGAATGCACTGTTCGCGTTTTAGAATGGGATAATAATAGTAAATTCTTTTATCATTCTTATCTACTTCATATCCTGCAACTTTCTTTTTTACCAGCCTGCCTATAAGTGTCTTAATAGTTTTTTCACTCCAATTTGTTTCCATCTCAAGCTGCTTTACAATATCCTGGGAAGTGGCCTTCTCTTTATCCCATATTACATTCATTACCCGCCATTCAGCATCTGATATTCTTGAAGATTTAGATGTATCCATTA
Source organism: Clostridiaceae bacterium (assembly GCA_012512865.1). Taxonomy (GTDB): domain Bacteria; phylum Bacillota; class Clostridia; order Acetivibrionales; family DUMC01; genus Ch48. The sequence goes on from JAAZDH010000283.1 coordinate 3,801, forward strand.
ATATCTCTCCTATTATTAATTGATTACAAGTGTAATCCTTTAATAAAATATTACAATTGTAATTGAATTTTGTCAAGAGTTCTTGGAAAATTTTATTGTTTTGACAGGCTGGAGCAATCATATTTATATTGGTCTTGCTAAGCTTGGTATGTTTTACTCTAACATTTTCCGGTATTCGGAAGGAGAAACGCCCACTTTCTCTTTAAATAATCTTGCAGAATGGCCGCTATAATTCATGTTGCAGGCAGCGAAGGCCTGGCTGATGGAAAGGTTAGTATCCAGGAGTTTCTCCTTCAATTTTTTAATTTTATAATTGATATAATACTCATGGGGAGTCATGCCGGTATGCTTCTTAAACAGCTTGGCGAAATGGGCCCTGCTGAGGCGCACCGCCTTGGCCGTCGCGCTCAAATCAAAAGGCTCCAGCCAATGTGTTTCTATGTATTCCTTGGCCCTGGTAATTTCGTCATTGCCTCGATAAACCCTCCTGTTAATCAATAATGCCGCCACGTACACCACCTGGTTTTTATCATTCAAAATAGGGAATAACGTGATGTCCTGGTATACAGCTTCTAAATCTAAATCTTTTACGCCGTAACGCTCAGCAATATTTTCCAGGGGTACCCTGATATCATGGAAAACTACGGTTTCTCCCTTGAATGCCCGCTTTACCTTGGGCATTTGGCCCGAGGCGATAATATATGGGTCCACAAATATATTGTATTTCCCGACAACCATGTCTGGGCTAATAACTTTATATTCAGCCAGCATGGCCTTATTCACCATCACGGATGTTCCATCCAGGGCATAAATCTGGATAGGATACGGAAAGCACTCAATGACCTTGGCAAGCAATTCCTCTTTATCAAAAAGCATTTGAAATGATTTTGCCATACCCTGATATGCATCTTCTGCCTGGTTTCTCATGAAATGCCCCCTTGCCAGCATAAATCATTTCTCATATCGCGTAAGTATTTCTAATAATTATTGTATCCTAATTTGGGGAAATTTTCAAGATTTTTGTTTTCCTTATTTATCAATCATGGCATAAACATGATCACACCATGGGTGATTTCAGCATCATTTGCCGGAACAGGGAAGACAACTGCTCTATTGAAACGGCCGGTTTGTTGTGCACTTTGCCCTGTATTTTCAGAAAACATGGAAAAAGGGTTCTTTAAATTTTTCAAAAAAAAGGTATCCCCGGCAAAGACCCTTGTAATAGCTACAGCCAGTTGGGTATCGTCAATTTTGTACTTAAGAATCCGGGCACCTTCTTTTCCGGCATTCTCAAACAGCCTTTTTGTTTCCGCCGCAAAAGCCTTATTCGTAATAGCCAGCGTATACCGGGGCGTAAATATAGCAATAGGATAAGGTAAAAAATCAATAATTTGAGAAAACAGACCGTTATTGGCAATGAGCGATTGGAATTTTCTTATCATTTGACCTTGGATCCCTGTTTCTTCCTTCAGTATTTTTTGTACCTCTGCCAGCTCATCAAGTAACCGTTCCTTCGTTTTATCATCCATAAGAATACTCCTCTCCATCCGACCTAGGATATTTCCCAAAGTAAAATTCATGTTCAAAGCTGCAATTCATGTTTAATCCCGCTTTTTTTTACATTTTTAACTCATATTTTAATAGCCGGTTGATTACAATGATAGGTTAAATATGCTTATAAACAGTACAAAAAATGTTATTCTTTTAAAAAAGTTATTTCAATAGGAACTATTCGTTTTGTTTTAACATTTTCCGGTATTCAGACGGAGAAACGCCAACCTTATCCCTGAATAATTTTGCAGAATGGCCGTTATAATCCATGTTGCATGCGGTAAAAGCTTGACCGACAGAAAGATTGGAATCAAGGAGCTTCTCCTTCAACTTGTTGATTTTGTAGTTAATATAATACTCACGAGGCGTTATGCCAGTATGCTTTTTGAATAGCTTTGAGAACTGTGCTTTGCTAAGGCACGCAGCCTTGGCCGTTGCACTCAAGTCAAAAGGCTCAAGCCAATGGGTTTCCATGTATTCCTTGGCCCGTGTAATTTCCTCTCTTCCCTGGTATACTTTTTTAAAGATAAAAAGGGCAGCAAAGTATTCGACCTCTCCTTCAGTGTTCAATAAAGGAAAACATGTTATGTCCGAGCTTATCATTTGGATATCCCGGTCTACAACATTAAAGTAGCGGATTAGGTCCTGGTAAGGTGCATTGAAATCGGTAAGATATACGGTCTTGCCTTTCAATACCTGTTTTACCTGGTCCATAACACCAAGCTTCTGCACGACAGGATCCTCAAAAACATTGTATTTTCCCACGTGGGATTCAACGCTCCTTATACCTATCATTTCCAGTGCAGCCTTGTTAATCAGCCTTGCAGTCCCATCAATGGAAAATATTTGTATCGGATAGGGAAAACACTCGATTACTTTCGCCAGCAGTTCCTTTTTCTCAAAAAGCGACTGAAATGATTTTGCCAAGCTATTCTGCATATCATTAACTTGATTATCGTCAACCTGGTTTTTCATGCATTACCACCAACTTTTAGTTGCCATCTTCCCGTTTAGACTTATCCCTTTTGCCGAAATGCAACAATAGCTTTAGAAAAAGTGGTAACGTGATTAAATGGCTAATTCAATTATCTACTAGCGGGCGACATTTTACAATAATATTGAGTAAAGATAACTGAGAAGTTGCTATAAGCAATATGACTCTATCAGCTATCCAAATCAGCTTTCAAACCAGGGAAATAATAATAGATAATCTTTTTGGATTATACAAGCCCATAGGGATTTGGCAAAACTAATCGCGGAATGCCCATCTCATGATAAGGAAAGGAGAGAGACGGCTGTCTCTCTATTTTATGCGTTTAATTTTAAGCCGCTTTCTTTTTTGTTCACGCAGTTTCTTCTCTTGTTGAAGCTGCTTTCTTTTCTGCTTCAGCATTTCAATATTCAAATTAAGAAGGGGAGTTATAAACTTCCTGTTTCTCTCTTCGAGAAAGCTTTCCAGCTCGTCGGGCGTCATATCCTTTATGGCTTCCTTAAATGATACTGCTTTTATTCCCTTTTTCCTAAGTTCTTCAATTTCTTTATTCATTATTTCTTCAGATTCCTTTTCCATCGCGTCAAGCGCAGCATTTACAGCATCAATTTCATTATCATGTTCCGAAAGAATCATGACAGCCAAATGTTTACCATAATTTGTAGGAATAATACTGTATTTGTGCCCTATTGGTTTAATCTCCATACAGCATACCTCCTGCTTTTTATTTTTTAGATTTCATAGACACAAAATGAACGTAAAACTTTTTTAGATGCAAACCCATTAAAAAAGCCTTCCTGCCGTAACCAGACAAGAAGGCTATAATACACTCATTAGCATCACTATTGGCACCTCCTTATCGGTGTTGGCTTTACCACCTTGCAGCTTTACAGTTTCACTGCAGGTTGGTGCAGGGTCATTGAGCCAACTCTCTACCCTGGCTCTTGATAAGTTGGATGAATTTACAGGTTTATTTTACATTATTCTAGTATAATTTGCAAGTAAAATTTTGTATGGATATTGTAACAAAAGTCATAAGCAGTCATGGGCTTTTGGTTAAGAATGCAGCTTTACAACTGTCCCTTATGCGATTGTCTTTTGTTTTCCTGGTTTCCATCCTGTTTTTCCCCATTTGTTGAATCGTAGCCTGTTTTTTAATATAATTGTTGTGTGATATTTTTATCTACTTTAATTTTCGGGAGGTTTGAAATGGCAACGACATGTAACAATACTATTAATTGCACTTGCACCTATACTTCATGTTCACGTCATGGCAAATGCTGTGAATGTGTTGCATATCACCGCAGGAGCGGAGAAGTGCCGGGCTGCTTTTTTTCCAGAGCCGGTGAAAGGACTTACGACAGGTCAATTGAAAATCTCTACAGGGACTATAAGAGGAATAACTGAATAATGTGTAGAATAGCTATAATGTTATAATGTTATAATTTCATAATGCATATTCTTGTTAATAGAAAGCTTGATGCTATCATCAGGCTTTTTATGACTTGGGATCCAGGACATCCCTCAGCGCATCGCCGAAAAGGTTGAATCCAAGCACCACAAGCATTATCATGAGCCCCGGGAAAAGGGAAATCCATGGTGCCTGCTCGAGCAGTCCTTTGCCGCTGTCCAGGATAACTCCCCAGCTTGGCAGGGGTGGCTGCGCTCCAAGCCCCAAAAAACTCAAAGATGCCTCGATTACAATGGCCTTCGGCAACTCAAGGGTTGCCATCACCACCACCGGGGTTACTGAGTTGGGAAGAATGTGCCTGAAAATTATCCTGGCGTCACTCATTCCAAGAACCCGGGCGGCTTCAACAAATTCCCTCTCCTTGAGGGACAAAAACTGCCCCCTGACCACCCTGCAATATCCCGACCAGCTGGCCAAAACGATAGCTATTATAACATTTTCAAGTCCCGTGCCTAATGCTGCAATGAATGCAATTGCCAGGAGGGTTGTGGGAAAAGACCAGGCTATATCCGTTATGGAAGAAATCACGTAATCAACAACCCCTCCGTAATATCCTGCAACGGCCCCCAGTATGGTGCCTATTACCAGCGAGAAGACCACCGATATAAAAGCCACCTTTAGAGATATCCGGGCACCAAAAACTATCCTTGTGAATATGTCCCGACCAAATTCATCCGTCCCGAATATATGTTCCCTGCAAGGAGCCTTCAGCATTACGGATATATCCGGCTTGTCATAGCTATACGAGGTCAGCCACGGTGCAAACACAGCCGTAAAAATAAACAGAAAAATTATAATGATGCCTATTACCGCTCCCTTGTGCCTGAAAAGTCTTTTTATAAAATCACCGAGCACGTTTTTCTTTTCCAATTCCTTCGCTTTTTCCTCTTCCCCTTCAAGCAGCTTTTTGCCGGCATAGATTTCGACATCCTTTCCCTGGTACATTGACAAATTGCCTCACCTGCTTTTCATAGAATCGTTATATCTTAACCAGCTGTATTGTTTAGCTTATCATGTTCAACCATATCTTATTCAACACTATCTTGCTCAATTTTATCTTCTTCAACTGCGTCCTAAGCTGTATACTCATCAACTGCATCTTAAGCCGTATCTTTTTTAACTGTATCCTAAGCTGCGTCCTCTTCAACTGCATTTTAAGCTGTATCCTTTTCAACTGTACCTTATCCGCGGGTCAACGACCGTGTACAATATGTCCGCTAAAACATTTGCCAGGATGATTGACGAAGTAAGTACTATCATTGCTCCCTGGACAACGGGGTAGTCCCTTGCCAATATCGAATCCACCAGCAACCTCCCTATCCCTGGAATGCTGAAAATGATTTCCAGGGCAACGGAGCCCCCTATTATCCAGCCCAGCCTCAAGCCCATGAGTGTAATAACGGGAATCAGCGCATTTTTCAGCGCATGCCTGTAAACCACTATTTTTTCGGAAAGCCCCTTGCTTCTCGCTGTCCGCACGTAGTCCTGCTTTAAAATCTCCAACATGCTGGACCGGACCATCCTGGCGGTTATGGCCGCGTTTGTCAAACCAATTGCAAAACTCAGAAGAACAAGCTGCCTTGCCGTGCCGTCCCCCGAGATCGGGAACCATCTCAACTTGTAAGCAAAAACATACAAGAGCAGCATGCCCAGCCAAAAGGTCGGGATTGCTATTCCCACCAGGGAACCTGTCATGCACAGGTAGTCGACGGCCGTGTTCTTTTTGACAGCCGCTATAACTCCCGCGGGAATAGCTATAGCAAAGGTTACCAGGAACCCCAGCAACCCTATTTGCAATGTCACTGGCAACCTTTCCCTGATCATCTCTATTACCGGCCTCTCCTGGAGGATGGATATCCCCAGGTCACCTTCAATAACGCTTTTTGCAAACCTGAGGTACTGGACAATGAAGGGTTGGTCCAAGCCGTATTTTTTCTTTATGCTCTCATAAACCTCCGGCGTGGCATTTGGTCCTGCAATCCGGGAGACAGGGTCTCCCGGCGCAAAATAAAATATCATGAATACAAATAATGACATTATGATAAGTACTGGTATCATTAAAAGTATTCTTTTTATAACATACTTCAGCATCGGTTGCACTTCCTGTCTTGCTTTATATTACGCTTTACCTAAAACTACATTTTGCTTAATCTTACGTTTTACTTTACTTCACATTATGTTTTACTTTGCATCGCATTTTGCTTTACAATACATTTTGCTTTACAATACATTTTGTTTTGTGCAACATTTTGATTTACATTGCTTCAATTCTATTTTACTTCAATATCAAAACCGTCATTATATTGAAGCATCCACGGGTGATACTTGAAATTTTTCACCTCTTTCCGGACAGCAATCATCGACATCGGGATATAAATGGGTGCCCACACCGCCTGGTCAATCAGGTGGCGCTGTACCTCCTTGTAAGCCTCGGCCCTTTCCTCCCAGGTAGGCCTCTGGGCGGCATACTTAATCAACTCGTCAGTTCTCTCGTCAACCCACCTGGAGTGATTGGGATAGGGGAATTGCTCGGAAAGCAGGAACCAATCCAGGATATCCGCGTTCGACCAGCTGTATTCCCTTATAAACAGCTCCTGTTTCCCTTCCTTCAGCATATCCGTATAACTTGCAGCATCATACAGCTGGATTTTTGTTTCTATTTTTACTTCTTTAAGCTGGCTCTGGATAATCTCGGCCAGTTTACGGCTCTTGGACGAGTTGTCCGCCGAAAGGGTCAGCTCCAATCCATCCGGGTACCCTGCCTCCGCCAGCAGCTGCATTGCTTTTTCCGGGTTGTATTCATAATATAAATCCTTGCTCTCTTCAAGGTATTCATCTTTAAGGGCAGGCGGCAGGTAACCATAGGCCACCTCTCCAATTCCCCTGAGCACGAACTGTATGATTTCCTCCCGGTTCAGCGCATGGTTGATTGCCCTGCGTACTCTCACATCCGTGAAAGGTTCCTTATCCGTGGCACAGGCAAGGTAACCCAGCTTTGTGGCAGGATTCTTGTACAAGGTAATGTCCGGGTTGCTCTCTATTTTTTCCACGTACGTTTCGGGAACGTTCCTTAAGAGTTGGATGCCTCCCACTTCAAGCTCCATTATCCTGGAATTCTCGTCAGGTATGATTTTCAGCACTATTTTGTCAATCAATGCAGGTCCCCTGTTTGACATCCATTCGGGACCCCAGTTGTATTCCTCGTTTTTGACAAGGACGGTCTTGTCCCCGGATATCCACTCCTCGAGCTTGTAGGGGCCGGTCCCGATCACAATCTTCTTGCCGTAATCACTGCCGTATTTCTCGTAGGCATTTGCAGGATGGATTCCCGAAGCAGTGGCGGAAAGATTGTACAGGAGGTTCGGGAACGGGTAGTTTAGAACCATCTCTATGGCATAGTCGTTGATAATCTTGACTTCCTTGATTGCATCCAGGTCCCCCCTGAAAGGTGAACCGGTATCGGGGTCCTTGATGGTGTCAATGGTCCACTTTACATCTTCGGCTTTAAAATCCTTGCCATCGTGGAACTTAACACCTTTTCTGAGATAGAAAGTCCACGTCAGTCCATCGTCGGATACATCCCATCGCTCGGCCAGTCCCGGCTTGTAACCAAATTCGTAATCCCTGGTTACCAACCTGTCGTGTATGTAGATCAAGGCATCAGAATACCAGGAGGTTTTAATGGTATCCATAATCTCCGCATCCCTGTCATATCCTATAACCAGGGCTTTTTCCTTTGTTCCGGCGGAATCCTGCGAAGACCCCGTCCCTTTCGAACATCCTGCCAGGATGCCGGCTAGAAGTGCAAAAACCAGCATGAATACCGTGAATCTCCTGAACTTATGAGTGTTATGAGCTTTTTGAGCATTGCGAGCATCTTGAATCTTCACTTTCATCGCTATTTCACCCCTTTATGTTTATTTTTCTTAATATTTATTGCCCCCTGCATGTTTATTTTTCTTCGTTATTAACTTATTGACTCCCTTGGATTTTCACCCGGGTTTGTACGAATTGGTTCATACAAACTTAATACAAGTGGCAGCTTACAAGATGCCCCCCTCCCAGGCACTTGATTTGAGGCTCCGCTTCGCTGCAAATCCTGGCGGCATACTTGCACCTTGTCCTGAACCTGCAGCCCGACGGAGGGGAAACCGGGCTTGGGACTTCCCCTTCCAATATGACCTTTTTCTTGTTTTTTCCCGGGTTTAAAGCGGAAACAACCGACAACAGGGCCATTGAATAGGGATGCGCAGGGTTTTTGAACAGTTCTCCGGCGGGAGCGGTTTCCACGATCTTACCCAGGTACATTACCGCCACCCGGTCGCTCATGTACTTTACAACCCTCAAATCGTGGGATATGAACAGGTATGAAAGCCCCAAGCGGTTTTTAAGGCTCACCAGGAGATTTACTATCTGTGCCTGGATGGACACATCCAGGGCTGACACAGGCTCATCGCATATTACCAGCCTGGGATTGACGGCAAGGGCCCGTGCAATTACCACCCTTTGGCGCTGTCCCCCGCTGAACTCGTGGGGATACTTATCCTCCTCTCCCCTGAGCCCTACAATGTCAAACAGCTCCCGGACCCTTTCCCTGCGCTGTGCTCCATCCTTCATCCCGTGGACAACCAGTACCTCCTCTATGGCTTTGCCCACCTTTTTTCTCGGGTTCAGTGATGCAAAAGGGTCCTGGAAAACAAGCTGCATATGCTTGTAAATTGACCTTAGCATTTTTTTCTTAAGATGGGTTATATCCCGGCCATCGAATATTATCCTGCCTTCCGTCGGCTCCAGTAACCTGAGGACGGTGCGACCCGTGGTGGATTTGCCGCACCCGCTTTCACCCACCAGGCCTAGCACTTCTCCTTGATTTATATAAAAATCAATACCATCCACCGCCCTGACAAATTCCGTCCCTTTGCCGAATAAATTGGTCATGGCAGGAAAATATTTTTTTAAGTTTTTAACTTCCAAAATGCTGGCAGACACTATCATACCTCCGAAATTACCTGGATACATTGCAAGGCACATCATATGCATAAGTTTAAGCATATTGCCCGGCAAAACATATACACAGGGTTAAGCATATTACCTGGTAAAATATGTGCATAAGGTTAAGCATAACTCCAGCAGCGCACAAAATTTTTACCAACCTGTAAAAACGGGGGTTCCTCCTTCATGCAGTCTCTTCCCGCGCAATAACATCGTGTCTTGAACCTGCAGCCTTCCTTTATTTCCCCGGGGAGGGGCACCACTCCTTTTATCTCCTTCAGCCTTTGCCCCTTGTTCATGTCGATACCGGGAATAGCTTCCAGCAATCCCCTTGTATAGGGGTGCCTCGGATTATTGAAAATCGAGTATACATCCGCATATTCAACGACCCTGCCCGAATACATCACGGCAACCTTGTCGGCAATTTCAGACACAATCCCCAGGTCATGGCTTATCATTATAATAGCGGAGTTCATCTTGTCTTTAAGCTCATTAATCAATTCCAGGATTTGTGCCTCTACGGTAACATCAAGGGCCGTGGTAGGCTCGTCCGCTACCAGGAGCCCGGGGTTGCACGCGAGTGCCATGGCAATCATGACCCTCTGCCTCATCCCGCCGCTCAGCTGATGGGGATATTGTTTTATAATCTTTTCAGGCATTGGAATCCTTACAAGTTTTAGCATATCAATAGTTTTAGACAGGGCTTCTTTCCTTGACGAGCCCTGGTGCTGCATGATAACTTCCGAAACCTGGTATCCAACGGTAAATACGGGGTTTAATGATGTCATGGGTTCCTGGAATATCATCGATATGTCCTTTCCCCGTATCTTTCTCATTTCTTCCGGGCTCTTGCCTAAAAGGTCCTCCCCGTTGAATAGTATTTCGCCCCTTTCCACCTTGGCAGGAGGAACCTGCAACAGCCCTATAATGGACAGGGCGGTAACAGTTTTACCGCAACCCGACTCGCCGACCAGTCCCAGGGTTTCTCCCCTTTGCAGCGAGAAGCTGACACCGTCAACAGCAGGGATTATGCGGACATCTAAATAAAAGCTTACGCTCAAATCCCTTACTTCCAGTATTTCTTCTTTTGCCTTGAGTTTTTCCTTGGTTTTTCCCTTGTTCTGTTTGAGAACTCCTTTTTTGACTTTGACTCTTTCCCCGTTCAATGTCACACCTCCCGTTTTTTCTTGCTTTTCTTTCCTTTCCCTTTTATCTTTTCCCCGCCCCTTATGGCGTTTTTCTCCCCGTCCGCTTGTTTATCCCATTCATCCGCACGTTAATTGCTGTGCAAAAACATCCCGCATAAAACCAGTTCTCGAGAAGGATATGCGTAATATGTCCATAATACGTTCCATGCAATCAGTTATTAAACATGTTACATGCGTTCGGTCCATAATCGTATCAAGCTCATAATTATGATCGAATCATGTTCACAGCTATGTTCATAAACATAACTACATGTAACTATTCTTCTGCAGGTTGCCAGGCTTTTTCCCCTTGTAATTGCCTTACTATGTACAATTCCTCAAATATTTAGGTTATCTGCAAAACAAGTATTTAAAATGTCTCAAGCAAAAGGTTAGATATGAGTTGTTTTCCTTGTAAATGATGTATTACGATCAATGTTTAATATGGATTGATAAATTCAATAAGCTGTTTCATTAAACTATATTGATTTGTATACAGGTATTTTATATACAAATATTAAATTGAAATGTAAAAGACTATGGGAGATCCATAGCCTTTTTATACTAGATAAATATACACATAAGCCTGTAATCTCCTCCTCCAACACCTGCGAGGTTAGCTGACGGCCAGTCTGAAAAATTATGGGGTAATGATCACAAAGTTTCGCTATCACCCGCCGATTTGGAAAAACTGCAGCAAGGCCAAGCATTTTATAGAAACAGTTCTGAC
>JAAZDH010000284.1 GCA_012512865.1 Clostridiaceae bacterium
AACAAATGGTTATGGACGAATTAAAACGCATATTAAAAAAAGACAGGGCAAAAACAACGGTAGTCGGCATGTCCGGGCTTGGCCTGGTTGAAGTAACAAGGAAAAAAGTAAGCCGTGATTATTTGCAGGTATTCACGGACGAATGTCCCTATTGCGGGGGAACGGGAAAAAAGCGTGGGGCGCGTTGAATTGATTATTATTTTTTACGCGAAGTTTAATTGACATGGACGCCATGATATGTTAGAATAACACGGTAGCCGCTCATTAAAGGCTATATAAAAGCGCTTGTTATGTTTCTGCCATGTTTTGCCGGTTATTGCGATAATTGCGTTGTTCGCGATAATTTAGCTGCAAGACGGATGGTGAAGAGGATGGTGGAATTGCAAGCGCTGCCTTTTCAATGGCGAGACTGGCAGGAGGAGGTGTTTAGCAGTTATGTACGCGGTAATCGAGACAGGAGGAAAGCAGTATACCGTCCGGCAGGGAGATGTATTATTCGTTGACAGGTTACAGGCCGGGGAGGGGGATATAGTTACCTTTGACAAGGTGTTGGCCCTTTCCCGGGAGGGTGTGGTGTCCTTTGGACAGCCCTTGCTTGAAGATGTCAAGGTTGAAGCCAGGGTTTTAGGGCATGGAAAACACAAGAAAATTATTGTGTTTAAATTCAAGCCTAAAAAGAACTACAGGAGAAAGCAGGGACACAGGCAACCTTACACCAGGGTTCAAATTGAAAGAATAATTACGGGAGAAGCAGCCGGGGCTGAGGCTGAGACGGAAGTTGAAGCTGAGACTGTAGTTGTACCGGAAGTTCAAGATGAAACCAAGGCTGAATAAGATTTAAAGATAAAATTTAGAATTGAAAGCATGATAAGAATACGTTTTTTCAGGGATAAGGAAGGTTTTATATGGAAATTTGATATTAGAGGGCATTCCGGGTATGCAGAGAAGGGAAAGGATATTATCTGTGCCGGGGTATCAGCATTAGGATATACTGCGGTAGGAGCCCTGGCTGAGTTGACGGGAATAAACAACTATGCTGAAAAAGAAGGATACATGGAATGCAGCATACCGGGAGATGTCAAGGATGATTTAAAACCTTCAGTAAAAGTTATTCTTGAAACCGTATTTATTGGATTAAAGCAAATAGAAAACTCGTACAAGGAATACGTGGTTGTCGAGGAAGAGGAGGTGCAGGTATGATAAGAATAAATCTTCAATTATTTGCCCATAAAAAGGGAGTAGGAAGTTCAAGAAACGGCCGCGACAGTGCTGCCAAGAGACTTGGAATCAAAGCCGGGGACGGCCAGTATGTACAAGCAGGAAGTATCATAGTAAGGCAAAGAGGTACAAGGATTCACCCGGGCAGTTATGTAGCAAAAGGAAAAGACAACACGCTTTTTGCGCTGATCGATGGAGTAGTGAAATTTGAAAGGTATGGCAAGGACCGGAAGAAAGTCAGCGTAGTAAGTGCAGTATACTAGGTCCTGGTAACTGCAATATTGCAGCAAATGAGAAAACTAAGGCAAGCTTCATCGAGTATGGCAGTATATGCAGTATGTATTTTTTAATGCAGTATGTGTTTATAATTTAGGTCCGATAGTTGAGGTTGATAAACTATAATCGCATATAATAAACCCGGCACATGCCGGGTTTATTATATGCCAAGATATGCCAAGGTTTTATTACATGGAAAAGAGAGCAAAATAATTGGGGGCAGCGCTTTTTATGGTTGTTGCCTTTTGGCTGGTACTAAAAAACAATAAGGTATTAATCAAAAAGTATTTAAAAAAGTACTTAAACAAAAGGTAATTAACCAAAAGGTATTTAGCCAATAAGATATTTAAACCAATAAAGCATTTAGAAAACAACAAAGTATTAAAAACAACAGGGTCGTAAAAAACAACAAGGTATTAAAAACCATTATACGAGGATGGAGTTGGGATTGCATGTTCATTGACAGGGCCAGGATATACATTAAAGCGGGCGATGGCGGAGATGGAGCAGTATCATTTCGAAGGGAAAAGTATACACCTGCCGGCGGGCCTGATGGAGGCGATGGCGGCAAGGGAGGCGACATAGTATTTGTTGCCAATGAAAACATGAGAACATTGATGGATTTCCAGTATAAGAAACATTTTAAAGCCAGGCGCGGGGGAAACGGTTCAGGTTCGAATTGTACGGGACGCAGTGGCGAGGATTTGATTTTGAACGTGCCCGTGGGGACCTTGATCAAGGATGAAGCTGCGGGCAATATATTGGCCGATTTGACAAGGCCGGGCCAGTCATTCGTAGCTGCAAGAGGAGGCAGGGGAGGTAAGGGTAACCAGCATTTTGCAACACCGTCAAGGCAGGCCCCGAAATTTGCCAAAAAAGGTGAACCTGGAGAAGAAAGGTGGATAATAATAGAATTAAAACTACTTGCAGATGTTGGCCTTGTGGGATATCCCAATGCGGGGAAATCAACCCTCTTATCCCGTGTATCTTCGGCAAAGCCTAAAATCGCAGATTACCCCTTTACTACAATTACACCTGTCCTGGGTGTTGTTACGGTAGATGCGGGAAATAGTTTTGTTATTGCGGATATTCCCGGCCTTATCGAAGGTGCCCACCAGGGAGTTGGCCTTGGACATGATTTTCTGAAACACGTGGAAAGGACCAAGCTTTTGATACACGTGGTTGATGTTGCTGCCGTAGAAGGAAGAAACCCGCTGGAAGATTTTGATGTTATCAATAACGAATTGAGGAGCTATAATGCTGCATTGGCAGAAAAACCCCAGGTAGTTGCTGCTAATAAGATTGACCTTCCAGGTAGTGAGAAATATCTCGAGTTATTTATGGGGACTATAAAAAGCAGGGGTTACGAAGTATTTCCCATTTCGGCAGCTACAGGCAAAGGAGTCAGGGAGTTAATGCTTCATACGGCTGAAGCCCTGCAGAAGCTGCCCGAGGGGAAACCTTTCGAAGCCATGGAAGAAGTTGTATATGACATAAAAAAGGAACAGCCTTCGTTTACCATACGGATTGAAAACGGCGTTTTTATTGTTGAAGGTGAAAGAGTTAGAAGAATACTGGGTTCTGTCAATCTAAACGACCATGAATCACTAAGATATTTCCAGCTTGCAATCAAAAAAGCCGGCATCCTGGATGCTCTCAAGGATATGGGCATTAAAGAAGGGGATACGGTGAAAATGTATGATTTTGAGTTCGACTACATAGAATAGCAAGAATCCGGCTTGTCGCTATTCTTTGAAAATACCCACTAGACAAGAACAAGGCAAGTATTATAAAATTAATGGGGAGCAAAAAACAAAATAATGGTAAAAATCAAAACATGGGAAAGTATGATGTATTTTGCCATTAATCTAAATGGAGGGATAAAGGTTAAATTTTATGGAGTGTTTTAAGTGCAATAATTGTATGACTGATGATATCGCATATTTTTGCCCCATGAAAAATGACTTTGTAACAAATGAAAAATTCAAGCTGACTGCCATTGAAAAAAGAAGAAGCGGCTGGAAAAAAGGTCATCCCAATTATGAAACACATAGGAGAAAAACACGTAAAGAAATCGAAGTTTAGTTTCTTTTTCGTGTGAGGCTTTCAATTATTTCCGAGTAAATGTACTGCGAATAGTTTTTCCAATTATCACAGATGCACCGGGCGTCATCTTTTGTTCCTACGGCTATTTTAAGCTCTATCAAGCTAAAATCGTCTTCGCGGACCGAGCAGCTGACAGTATATTTACTTTCACTTTCAGGGATAAAATCGGCAGTGATAAAAGTTTCATTCCTGATTTTTTTCCTGGCGGTTTTTATCGTATCATCAATTTTATTTTTTATGTTTGACGGAATAAGATGATCCAGGTGCTTAAGGGTGGTTTTGCCCTTGTCGGTAATCTTGTAAAAGGTTTTCTTGTTAATAATTTCACTTGAAAGCAGGTTATCGTCGTGTAGTTCATTTAAATACTGCTGCAGGAAAAAATAGTTAATGAGGTTGTTTTCCAGTATTAGCTTCGTTATTTGAAGATTGCTCAAGTTTATGTTAATTTTATCTATTAAATATAACAATATAAGCTTGTTGATTGCCAATTCATTATTACTGTCTGGACGATTCATATCATCACTCCTCGATAACGCGTTAAATATATTTTAACATAGTTTTTAATTGTAGCATAGTTGTTGCATAGTGCTGCTTTATTTCCAGGGGCGGGATACATTTTGTATTTTATTACCGTGGCTGATTTACGGGAAAGCTGGTATAATTAATATATACTCATAATAAAGAGGCATAAAGAGGTGCAGACATGGGAACCGGTACGAAAAAGAATAAAAATACAGTTTTAGCCTTGGCAATTGTTGTTATACTTGTTATTATTGCAGGAACATTAATGGTTAAGTACATATCCCCGAAAAACAACGGTGAGGATTTAAATAACAATTCGGTTAAGGAGCATGGCAACGGCAATATGGAGAGTATTGATAATGATGGCAATGATAGCATTGATGGCAATGCCGGTATTGGTGGTAATGATGACGAAAGCTATGCAAACCGGGAGCAAGGCGGAAATGAGAACCAGGGGGAAACCGGCACCAACAGCAATATAGCAGCGAACGGGGAAGTGACACATCCCGGGCTGCAGCCGGGCCTGGAGGAAGTAAAACCAAATGAAGCAGGGAAAGTAATGATCGTGATGTTTCATAATTTCGTCGAAACCTTTACGGAAACAAAATATGACAAGGGCGAGTATACCATGACATTTGACTCTTTCAGGGAGCTGCTTCACAATCTTTACGAAAGGGGATACCGCCCGGTAAGCTTAAAGGACTACCTGGAGAACAATATACCGGTACCTGCAGGATGCGTTCCCATCGTGTTTACTTTTGATGATGGAACACCGGGACAGTTCAACCTTGTCGAAGAAAACGGGACGCTTAAGGCAAACAGGAAATCTGCCGTGGGGATAATGGAGGAGTTTAGCGAAATGCACCCGGACTTTGAGCTTAGGGGTACCTTCTTCGTGAACCTGGGCACATCAGCTTTCAGTGGAAAAGGTACCCTGGCGGAGCGGCTTGAATACTTAATTGAAAAAGGTTTTGAAATTGGAAACCATACCTTGAACCATGCCAACCTTACGACTGTCAAGAGCGTGGAAAAGATGCTGCAGGAAGTGGGCGGCAACCAGAAAAAAATGTATGAACTGGTACCAGGCTATAAAATGTTTGCTTTTTCACTTCCTTACGGCAACCCGTCAAAAGGCCTTTTTGAATACGTTATAAGCGGTGAGTACGAAGGTATAAGATATGAAAACCTGGCAATCCTGGAAGTGGGAGCCCATCCGGCCCTGGCGTCAATACATAAGAACTTTAACCCTTATTCCGTTCCAAGGGTAAGGTCGCCGGGGATAAACCCTGAAAAATTTGACCTGTACTGGTGGCTTGAAAATATCTCGAGAGATGATGAATACATAAGCGACGGCAACCCGGATACAATTACCGTTCCCAGGGGCAGCGAGGAGAATATTACCATGGACAGGAGCAATGGCAGGGAACTCGTTGTATATGAAAAATAGTGTAAAATTTGCAAGTTTAGGTTACTTGGTATATAATAATTATTAGCAAGCATTATTATTAGTTAGGGAGTGTTTTAGATGTCAAAAGGGAAAGCAAAAAAGGTCCTTACAGATGCCGATGTTAAGAAGAAAGCGGTAAAGCTGGTAATTACGCATCTGAAGAAAAAGGTAGAAAAGGACTACCTTGGCAAGGAACACGTGGAAAACTGGCTGGCAGAGATGGATGCATTGTTAATTAAGGAAGAATTTGACATAGTAGAGTATTTTGAAATGAGAAGAAGATTAAACGATGTAATTGAACGTACTATTGACGAGGAAATGAGGTTTAAAATAAGGGATTCCTGGTACAGCCTGGGGAAGGCGCTGGATAAAAAGGTGAAACAGAGATGATCAAAACGACGAAATTTAACTGGCAGTTTTTAATTAATAGCAAATAACGTGAATAAACCCGGCTGACAACCGGGTTTATTCGTTTTTACGTGTTTTTATTCGTTTTTTACGTGCTCTTATCCGTTTTTGTTCATTTTTTACCCGTTCCTTACCTATTCTCATTTATTCCTTTTGCTTGTTTTTTTACCTGGACCGACTTGTCATTGCACGTTTTTCATTTATTCTTATCAGCCTATCATGCTCTTACTTGATTTGCTCCAGGAACTCCCTTGCCTTGGCAATCGATGCAATAACGCTGCCTCTTGACGGCCCTCCCGGGATATTCCTGCCGGATACGCATTTTTCAAGGTTTATCTCATCGTATATATCTTCCTGTATTATCGGGGAGAAAATCTTAAATTCATCTATTGTGAGATCTTCCAGGGTTTTCCCGGTTTTTATGCAATAAAGAACGATTTTGCCCGTTATTTCATGGGCATCCCTGAAGGCAATACCTTTTTTCACCAGGTAGTCGGCCACATCGGTGGCATTGGTAAATCCGCCCCTTGCTGCATTGTACATTCTTTCCCCGTGTATTTTTATCGTCGAGAGCATACCTGTAAAGACCTGTAGGCATGCTTTAACCGTGTCAATTGCATCAAAAAGGGCTTCCTTGTCTTCCTGCATGTCCTTGTTATATGCGAGGGGCAGTGCTTTCATCATCGTGAGCACGGCCGCGAGGGAACCGTAAACCCTTCCCGTTTTGCCGCGGACCAGCTCCGCAATATCCGGGTTCTTCTTTTGGGGCATTATGCTACTACCGGTGCTGAAGGAATCATCCATCTCAATAAACCCGAATTCGTGGGAAGACCAAAGGACCAGTTCCTCGCAATACCTGCTGAGATGCATCATGATAATCGACAGGCATGAAAGTAGCTCCATGATATAATCCCTGTCGCTTACGGCATCAAGGCTGTTTTCGGAAATCGAGGAAAAGCCAAGCTCTTTTGCAACCATTTCCCTGTCTATGGGGTACGTGGTACCCGCAAGGGCGCCCGAACCCAAGGGCATCACGTCAACCCTTTTATAGCAATCCGAGAGCCTTTCAATGTCCCTTCTAAACATCTGGAAATATGCCATGGCGTGGTGGGCCAGGGTTACCGGCTGGGCCCTCTGGAGATGGGTGTAACCGGGCAGTATGGTATCCAGGTTGTTTTCTGCCAGTTTCACAAGGCAAGACCCGAGGGATGCAAGCAGGGATTTAATCTCATTTATTGCGTCCTTAACGAACATTCTCGTATCGAGGGCAACCTGGTCGTTCCTGCTCCTTGCGGTATGAAGCTTTTTTCCGACATCTCCAATCCGCGATACTAAAATACTTTCTATAAAGCTATGTATGTCTTCATATGCAAGAATATCACCGGCATGCCCGTTAAGCTTGATGATTCCGCTTTCAATGTTTTCCAGGATGTTCTTCAAGGCATCCTGGATAAGCTCCGCTTCATGGAGGGGTATGATGCCGCATTTCCCCAGCATTTTCGCATGGGCAATACTTCCCAGGATATCATATTTATACAGCTTGTAATCAAATTTTATCGATGAATTAAAACTGCTTGCAAGTTCGTCAGTAGTTTTTGTAAACCTTCCGCCCCATAATTTCATTCTCAAATCACGCTCTTCATGTTTTATAGTATAATTGCTTTACTATTTTACTATTTTACTATTCTACTATTTAACATTTTTTATGGTTTTACTGTTATTACTCTTTATTGCACTTTTTATTACACTTTATTATTCTCTATCATTCTTTATCTTTGCCATCATCAGCGCCCTTACCTTGAGAGGAAGCCCGAAGAGGTTGATAAATCCTTCAGCGTCTTTCTGGTTATATACTTCATCCCTGCCAAAGGTGGATAATTCCTGGTTGTACAAGGAATATTCCGACTTGACGCCTGCAGGAGTGCAATTGCCTTTATAGAGCTTAAGCCTTACTGTACCGGTAACCGTTTCCTGGGTTTTGTCCACGAAGGCCGAAAGGGCTTCCCTGAGAGGAGTGAACCATTGCCCGTAATACACGAGTTCTGCAAATTTTTGGGCCACCAGGTCCTTGTAGTGCAAGGTTTCCCTGTCAAGGCAAAGCAGTTCCAGTTCCCTGTGGGCCGCGTATAATATCGTGCCACCCGGTGTTTCGTACACACCCCTGGATTTCATGCCGACGAGCCTGTTTTCAACCAAATCCACTATGCCTATGCCATTTTTTCCTCCAAGGACGTTAAGCTCATTTATCAAGTCAACAGGGGAATACTCGATGCCATTTATCTTGGCAGGGATTCCCTTTTCAAAATAAATCTCCACGTAGGCGGGCTCGTCCGGGGCTTTTTCCTGGGGAACAATGAATTTCAGGATTTTATCGTACACGGGCTCGTTCCACGGGTCTTCAAGGTCCGAGCCTTCATGGCTTAGATGCCACAGGTTCCTGTCCATGCTGTAATTGTCCTTTTTTGTCACGGGGATGGGTATGCCTTTTGCCTGGGCATAATCAATGGCATCCTCCCTTGATTTTATGTCCCATATTCTCCAGGGGGCGATAATTTTCAGGTGGGGTGCAAGTGCTTTTACGGTAAGCTCAAACCTGACCTGGTCGTTTCCTTTGCCTGTTGCTCCATGGGCCACGGCAGATGCACCTTCCTTTAAAGCCACCTCTACTAGTTTTTTCGCAATTATCGGCCTTGCAAAAGAAGTTCCCAGGAGATATTTTCCCTCGTATACCGCTCCTGCTTTAAGAGTAGGAAATACGTATTCGGTTACGAATTCTTCCTTTACGTCTTCTATGTAAATCTTGCTTGCACCGGTTTTTATTGCTTTTTCTCTTAAAGGTTCCAATTCTTCTCCCTGGCCGACGTCGGCAGCCATTGCTATGACTTCGCAATCAAAATTTTCCTTAAGCCACGGTATGATAATTGATGTATCCAGTCCGCCCGAATAAGCAAGGACAATTTTTTCTTTTTTAGCCATGTTCTTTTACCTCCTAGTTTATGTTACAATAATTGTGATACAATAATAATACTATAACAATAGTTTATATTGAATAATTTTTTATGTAAAATAGTTTATGTACAGAAGCTAAAATAATGTAGATGCAGCAACATGACAAGCAAATTTGCAGCAATATGACAGAAATATAATTAAGTAATATAATTAAGCGGATTTGCATGTATAGTAATTTATGCACAGAGGTATTATACTGCATTATATATTGCGGGTATAAATATATACCGGCAAAAGTATAAGTATTTGTCAAGGTACGTCACTGGTTATTATAATTATACATCAAGATGAATAAATATGCAATACTATGTGTAAAAAACACTTGAAAACTATAAATTAAGAACTACATGATAAGTTAAATTTAAATGAAGGCTGCTAAGGTGACATTACCCCCCTCCCTGTGTCGCCTTTGCAAATGCGAAAGAGAGGACTTTCATAAAGTGATTGTGATGGGAATAGACCCCGGTTTCGCGATAACGGGTTATGGTATAGTAAAATACGAAGGCAATCATTTTACGGTCATTGATTATGGAGTGATCACGACGAGGGCTTCTGAACCGTTGCCGGACAGGTTACTCAGTCTTAACCGGGAGCTGGAAAGCATTATTGAGCTTTCTAAACCGGATGCGGTTTCAATAGAGGAAATTTTTTTCAATAAGAACTCGAAAACGGTATTAACTGCTGCGCAGGGGAGGGGAGTGGCAATACTTGCCGCTGCAAAAAATGGCATAAGGGTTTTTGAATACACGCCCTTGCAGGTAAAGCAGGCTGTTGTAGGATATGGAAGGGCTGAAAAGGTACAGGTGCAGCAGATGGTAAGGGTAATATTAAACCTGGACGATATCCCAAGGCCCGATGATGCTGCCGATGCACTGGCAGTTGCCATATGCCATTGTCACTCGTGCAAATTGGAATACTTGAAATAATTGTATATTAGGTTCTATACCAAGTTAATGCACATTAATTATTTACCGGTGATGAAACTGCCGGCAATAAAATAAAAAAGTAATATACAAAATGGAAGGAATGAAGAGATGCTTGCATATATAAAAGGCCGCATAGAGTACAAGCAAGTGGATTACATGATTATTGAAAACGGCGGGATAGGGTACAAGGTTTTTACATCCTTGAATACGATACAGTCATCAGGCGCCGTGGGAGATGAAATCAAGGTTTATACATATTTATACGTGAGGGAAGATAACATTAGCCTGTATGGTTTTTCAACCCCCGACGAGTTGAAAATGTTTGAGCTGCTTATCTCGGTTACCGGGATTGGGCCGAAAGCGGCACTATCGTTAATGTCTTACATGTCTCCATCAAATTTTATTCTTTCAGTCATCATGGAAGATGTGAAGGCAATGACCAAGGCTCCCGGAATAGGTAAGAAAACTGCCCAAAGGATAATACTGGAGCTTAAAGATAAATTGAAGAAGGAGCAGGGGGAACTGGCGGAACTCACCCATGGAAAGGACACCCCGGAAATAGGGAAGGAATCCGGCAAAGCCCAGGAAGCCATAGCTGCCTTAGTGGTACTGGGATTTACCCCCCTTGAGGCTGCAAGGGCCGTTTCAAGGGTATACTCGGAGGAGGCGAGTATTGAAACCTTAATCAAGGACTCTTTAAAGGAGCTGAAGTAGTTTAGACTAATGACAAAATGAAGAGGATTAGATAACAGGAGATGATATATTGATGGAACAAAGGCTTGTAGCCAGGGAAGCAATCCGCGAGGACAGCGACGAGGTAACCTTAAGGCCGAGAAGGTTAAGTGAATATATCGGCCAGACCAAGGTCAAGGAAAACCTGTCCGTGTTTATCGAAGCTGCAAAGCAAAGGAGGGAAGCCCTTGACCATGTTTTGCTGTATGGGCCTCCCGGCCTTGGCAAGACCACGCTTGCATGGATAATCGCATCTGAACTGGGTGTAAGCATCAGGGTTACTTCGGGACCAGCCATTGAAAGGCCCGGTGACCTGGCTGCCATACTTACAAACCTGGGAAATTTTGATGTGCTTTTCATCGATGAGATACACAGGCTTAACAGGAGTGTGGAGGAAATACTGTACCCGGCGATGGAGGATTATGCCCTTGATATAATAATTGGCAAGGGGCCAAGCGCCAAGTCCATAAGGATTGATCTGCCAAAGTTTACGTTGATTGGAGCAACCACGCGAATAGGCCTTCTTACATCGCCCCTGAGGGACAGGTTTGGTGTAGTGGACAGGCTTGAAATGTATACAATTGATGAACTCAAGGCAATAGTGAAAAGGTCGGCTTCGATTTTGAACATCCGGATTGACGAGGGAGGGGCACTGGAAATAGCCACCAGGTCGCGGGGCACACCAAGGGTGGCGAACAGGTTGCTGAAACGGGTCAGGGATTTTGCCCAGGTAAAAGGTGACGGCTTTGTGGACGAGAAAATTACGAGGATTGCCCTGGATGCCCTTGAAGTGGACAGTGTTGGACTTGACAGCATAGACAGGGAACTTTTGCTGTGCATAATCGAAAAGTTCGACGGGGGGCCTGTAGGATTGGAAACCTTAGCCGCATCAATAAACGAAGAACCAGGCACCATAGAAGATGTATACGAACCTTACCTGCTCCAGATGGGTTTCATCAGCAGGACGCCAAGGGGCAGGATGGCTACAAGACTTGCGTATGAACACCTTGGATTGAAATATAACAGGGAAACATAGAAAAGGTAAGAATATAACAAGGGGAGAATATGTCATGTTTGAGCATGGTTTTGTCAGGGTTGCGTCGGCCGTACCGGATGTTAAAATCGGGGATTGCGAATATAATGCAGGAAAAATGACCGAGATGATTTTCCTGGCGGAAAGGGAAGGAGTACAAATCATCGTGTTTCCCGAGCTATCCATGACTGCCTATTCATGCGGGGACCTGTTTTACCAGCCAGTCCTGTTGAACAAGGCAGTTTCTGAACTGGGAAACATGTTAAACAATACAAGGGAAGCCGGCATTATTTCAATTGCAGGAATGCCGATACTGGTTGATAATCGCTTGTTTGACTGCGGGGTTGTGTTTTGCAGGGGAAAAATTCTAGGGATTGTTCCCAAGGCAAATATACGGGGCTCCCACGGGTACACGGAAGAC
>JAAZDH010000285.1 GCA_012512865.1 Clostridiaceae bacterium
CTATATTACCGTGTTTATGCTGAGGATTGGGCCGGGAATGTAGTAGATACCGGCGAAATTGAATTAAAAGCACCTTCTGTAAATACAGGGTATGAAGAGTATGGCGGGCATGAGGGGCATGATGGACATGATGGACATAAAGAGGATGATGGCCACGGCGAATATGATTATGATGAGCACGCCGGCACGGTTGCCCACTGGGCTTCAAAATATGCAGAGATGTTTTCCGACATGGAAGAGGTACCGGAAAATATAACGGATGGAGATAAGTACATATCTAACAGGAACCTGTTTAATATGCTGGTCAAGTATGCAAATCTTAGCCCGGCGGAAAAATACGTCCAAAAGGATGTTTTTTCGCAATTCTTGAATGAAGACAGGCTTGTAACAAGGGCAGAGGCTATAAATATCATAATGTCTTTCCTGCAAGGAACACGGGGTTTTAAAACAAATGAGCAATTATTGAATGAATCGGACGAGGATATGTATGGCGGCAAATTCAAGGATTGGGGCAGTATGCCACCGGAATATAAAGACAGCATGCTGGCTGCTTCAAAGATGGGGGCGGTTATTGGGTATTTGGACGGTACATTAAGGCCTTCCGCTTACATTACCGCAAACGAAGCGCTGGCTGTCCTGGCCAGGCTAAAGTACGGGGAAGTATCAAGAAGAGAAGATGAAAGAAGAAACATGGAGAGCAGGTATATAGATATTGTACTAAAGGATGAGGAAGCTTCCAAGTGGTACTATGAGCACTCTGGCGACAAATTCGTCATATGCGAGGATGGTCAATGGTATATACTGGAATATGCCGGGTCTCATGTGCCTGATGCTACTGATGGCAAGATATATAAGCAGAAGTGCTCGGAGGAACTTGCAGTTGAAGTAATCAATTCAATGCCTGAAATATACCATGAAGAAAAGGACGGAAAAGTGGAGATAAATATACTGCAAAAACTCGGGAGCCCTCCTCACCGGTATGTCCTGATTGTTGATGCAAATACTCTTGAAATTATCGGGAGGGAAATAAGAGATTATTAATATCTTAATATTAATACCTTTTTGCATGCCTTTTTTACATGCCTTCTTTAATAAGCTGCTCTGCAATAAGTTGTTCTGCTATTGTCATAATCTCCCTGCTCCTTTCTACAGGAATTTTTAGCATTATTCATATTATTTTTATGTTTTCATATATTTTATTGCAAACATATATTTACAATTAATTACAATTCCGGTAAAAATAGATATATAATTTGTCATGTATTAGGGGTTTCAATGTTCAGCATCATAGCAGTCAGTTCTGCAATTAACGCACATGCTGATGTTAAGCAAAAATCGGTGGAAAGGAGGAGCCGCAGCTATCGTGAGCTATAATGCACAGGAAGCGTGATGGTGTATTTTGGTTATGCCTGGAACAGGGAATAAATTATTAAACAGTATAAAAAAAGGGCGCTTGTAATTGGAGTTGTGTTGTTTGTCATCCTGGTATTGACCTATGCAGCCTTTTTTGCAAGTCTTGCAGCCGGGTATATTTCAGTATCCGTACCTTTTAGGAAAGCAGATGATAATAGGCAAGTCGCAGCAGATGATAATAGGCAAATTGTAACGGATGATAATGGAAAAGCCGAAACAGATGATAATAGACAGGTGGAAAAAGATGATAGCAGGCAAGTCAAAGAGGATGAGAATAGACAGGTTGAAGCAGATGAAAATGAAAAGGCAGTAGCAGATGAGAATGAAAAGACAGAAGCAGATGAGAATAAACAGGACCTTGGAGAGTTAAAAGAACAGGTTTCCACGCAGGATGTTACCATTCCGGGGCAAACAGGACCCAAATTGGATGAAACTGCACTCGAAGCGGAGGGGTGGGAAAAAGCGGAACTGCAGTTTTTTGATGCCCCGGTATGGATTAAAGCTACAATGTATGGAGACATAATTACCGGTTTTATTGTTAAAGCTATAACACCTTGAAAATTAAAACCCCGTTTAAGTGTGTTATTACTCATTCAGGGGGAGGAGGTACATGGCAAGGAGAAGATGTGGTCTTTATGGGAATAGCTTTTTGGAAAGATACACCCGGGGGAGTTGGATTCTTGATTGATGTAATAGGGGAAAAACTGAGATATACTTCTGGTAAAGGCACTGTTGAAAAAGATCAAGAGGTGGGGTCTCTTACTGCTGATGCAGAAATGATTGTCTACACAGATAGCAGCATACAAGATTTATTACGTAAAAAAAGAGCGGACAGCCTTTCCAAGTGGATGGATGTTGTTACAGAAGCATTGAAGAAATAGTTAACGCCTGCTAGTGCCAGACCGGTAATGCCAAACCGGTAGTGCCAAGTAAGTAACGCTTATAATTATGGATAGAACTGGTTGTTTTTTCTGTACATTTTGGGGCAAGATGCTGTGGCGAAAAAGCGTTTTGGAAATCCTACAACAACTTGACACCATTCAAAATTAACAATTTGTTAATAAAAATATTTTAATTTATGGTATTATGGATATATAAGCAATGTTTCAGTTTAATAAACAAGGGTATGATGTATTGTTCCCTCCC
>JAAZDH010000037.1 GCA_012512865.1 Clostridiaceae bacterium
GTCTACAAGTATTGTGATTATTACTTTACTTTTATGAATTAATCCCGTAGCATAACTAGCGTTGCATATACCAGGACATATCCTGGTACATGCAACGCTAAGACATGCAATGCCAGGATATACAACACTAGGACTAATTGCCTGTACTTTTGTACATTGTTATAAAATATTATTACCGGCTAAAGTAAGCCTGTCAAGTCAAAGGGAAGTGAGGTACGTGTGTAATTGCGTGGAATCCCACCCAGGTCGTCCCCTGGTGGAACATTTGAATGGAGTAAAAGACTGGGGCTCATACTTGTACGAAATCAACAATTCAAGTATTGTTAAAGGAGTACCTGTTAGTCTGTTAAAAAATTACTTGGTATTTCATGATATAGGGAAAGCCACCCTATATTTTCAGGAACACCTGAAGGGAAAAGAAACGGAAGAAAAATTAAAAAACCATGCTTTAATATCGGCCGTATTATTTTTATGGTATTCTATTAATACAACACAGATGGAAGAAAATAAAAATGATTTCTACCTATTGCTGGCATTCATGTCAATTCTGAGGCATCATTCAAATCTTTCTTCCATGTCGCAGGTCCTGAATCTTATCTTTGATGAAAGGACAAGAGATAATCTAAGAAAGCAATGGGAAAGCATTGATAAGGAAGAACTGGGGTCCATTCTTATACAGTGCGGGCTGGATGAAGATGTCATATTACGCATGACTAATAGTGATGTCAATTCTATGCTCAGCGTAGAGGAAAACTATCTAAAAGAAACGAGGAGATTATGGAGGTCCTCCCATGAAAAAAGTATTATTAGAGGTAGTATTAAAAATACCGATTTAACTTACTATTTTATACTCCAGAATTTGTTTTCATTTTTAACTGACAGTGATAAAAGTGACATAGCTATTAGAGAAAAAGGGCTAATTACCAGGAAGAATATAGATATAAATGTTAGAGATTATATGAAAAGTGAAGGAATCGGAAGTCCACTTACTCCGCTCAATAGAATGAGGATGTCTGCATTTGAAGAAGTTGAACAATCCATAAGAGGATTGGACCTGGAGGAAAACAGGGTACTGCATCTTACACTGCCGACGGGCTTCGGTAAAACACTTATATCGTTCAACTTCGCTTTTGAATTAAAGAGAAGACTAAATAAAGAAAAAAACGTGAACTATAGGGTTATTTATGTTCTTCCATTTACAAGCATTATTGACCAAAATGCAAAAATAATGGAAAATATTTTACTTCATTCAGGATTTTCGGGAAGTAATTACTTGATAAAGCACCATCATCTTGAACCAATTGATTGGACTGATAGTATTAATAATCAAGAATACAACTACAACATGGCATCTGTTTTATTTGAAGGCTGGAACAGTGAAGTAGTTGTGACATCCTTTGTGCAATTTTTTGAAACCCTGATAGGGTGGACAAATAGAAGACAGCGAAAATTTAACAAGTTAAACAATAGTATTGTACTGATAGATGAAATACAGGCCATACCGGCTAAATATTATGAACTAACAAGGAGAGTGCTTAAAGATTACGCTAGGTTGTGTAATAGTTATGTTGTTGCAATGACTGCTACCCAGCCAAAAATTTTTGAAAATGATGAAATAAAAGGCTTATGTGATCCACTGAAATACTTTACAAACATTAATAGGATCGTTTTTGAGAATCGGGTGCAAAACCCGCAAAGTGTTGAAGATTTTGCATATAACTTGACATTGGAAGAGGATAAGAAGTATTTGTTTATTCTTAATACGATAAATTCTGCAAAGCAATTATTTAAAATTCTTAAAGATTTGTTCCCCGAAAGAAGACGCTGTTTCCTTAGTGCACATGTTGTTCCTAAGGATAGGCTTGATAAAATCCGCATGATAAAGGAAGGATGTTTTGACCTTGTTGTCAGCACCCAGGTTGTGGAAGCAGGTGTTGACATTGATTTTGATATTGTATACAGGGACTTTGCTCCTCTACCTTCATTGATACAGAGTGCCGGGAGGGCAAACAGGGAAGGCCTTGAAAACGGCAGAACCATTATAGTCAAGCTCGTTGATGGTTTAGGGAAACCGTTTGCAAATCATACGTACAAGGGTTACGGGGTTGACTTGAAACTGACCGAAGAACTTATAAATCAAAAAAATGTGTTTGCTGAAAGCGAGCTGCATGATATTATCGAGCAATACTTTTATATACTTCGCCATGGTGGTTTAAAAAGTATGGATGAGTCTTATGCATTGCTAAAAGGCATGTCCTTGTGTATCTTTGATGAATGCGATTTTGGCGGTGAAATATTGCCCGTGAGCAGCTTTCGTTTAATTGATGATGATATGTATAAATTCCCTGTATTTGTCGAACTGG
This sequence comes from Clostridiaceae bacterium, assembly GCA_012512865.1. GTDB lineage: Bacteria > Bacillota > Clostridia > Acetivibrionales > DUMC01 > Ch48. Next base: position 2,364 of record JAAZDH010000037.1, read on the forward strand.
ACGAGCATGCCATCAAATTATGGGAAGAGTATACATATGTTTTAAACTCAAGTATTGATAGGTGGGAGAAAAAGAACATGCTGTCCGAGCTAAGTAAAAAAATGTCGGAGTATGTAATTAACGTAGGGGAAAACCATTTAAAGAATGTAAATATCCCACCTGAAGTGAATGATTACCTCTATATTAGTAATAACCAGGTTGATAATTATTACAACCCGGACACCGGCTTTGGGAGCAAGGATGCTTTGTTTTTTTGAGATTGAGAATATGACAATTTTACGATTTTTTTGAAGGAATTTCTCGATATATGTAGAATATAGTTATTAATGCAAACAATAGGTGGTGAAGGGGA
>JAAZDH010000038.1 GCA_012512865.1 Clostridiaceae bacterium
GTTGAAGATCATCCTTCATGGTTTTCTCCTAACACATCAGGAAATTATTTAATGATGGTAAATGAAAAATTCCCTGATGAAACACTTGTGTATTTCCCTGCTGTAAAAGGCCCAACCGGGAAAAGCGGTTCCTTTGTAAATTATCCTGATGTCACCTTGAACGCGACATATTTCGGGTCAGATGCCAGTGATGAAAAGGTAGAAAGAATACTGAGAATTAAAAATGATATGATGGTAGATGAGGATTTTTATATAAGGTGTATTTATGGAGTAGAGGGGGTTCATTATTATCTTGACAAGAATGACCTTATAGTAACTATCAATGAAATGAGGACGAATGACATAGCAAATCAAGAAGGCATGGGGTCTGTATTTGCAATTCGTCCCAATACATTGGAATTTGCAAAAAGGATAAATCCAAAAGCAGTATTAGATTTATATAATATAGCATTTAAAAACAACATAATTTACAAGAAAGTCGCGTTGACTGCAACGGATGTTAACACGTTTTATGAAGAAAAAGGAGCTGATATTGCTAAAATATACCTGGAATTCTACTTCAATGCAATAACCGGAAAAATTGATGTCGACAGTGAATGGGATAATTATATAAAACAACTGAACGATGCTGGCTTGCAAAGAGTACTTGCTGAGTATGAAAGATTAGTTGCCAGGTAAAAGCATTATAAATCCAGGTATTTTATTGTATCAATTTAAATATGGGGCAATACGGGGCCTTTTTGAAATTGCATAGTATTATTTGCATAATCATTTGCATAATATCAATTCAAATATTAAAATATTAATATATTATAAATATTTAATATTTTTATAAACAATTGTATTCATGGAGGTAACAGATATTTTATGTTTAAATATAACGGTATAGAAGTACAAACAACACCTGGCCGTACAATAACATGCCCGGATGTTACTATAGAAATCGGTGAACCCTTCATAATTGCAAGCAAAGATGAATCTCATGATGAAGGTGAATTTGTAACACCGCAATTATATAATTTTAACGGTAATATTTTCGTAAACTGGAGTTTTACATATGACGGCAACCTGGATCGTAACTTCCCTTGCAAAGCTAACGGGCGTATTAGCAGGGACGGGGGGAAAACATGGGAAAGGCAGAAGACTTTATTACCTCCGGGAGCTAAATATATGACAGATAGAAATGAAGTAACTTCATATTGGGGTTGTTTTGAAATACCTGGCAGACCTGGTGAATACCTGGTACCGACCTGGAGGTCGTATGATAATGGCTTATCCTGGGAGGATTATTCATTAACCTATGTAACCTACCCGGGAACCAGGGGCGTTGATATTTATGACAAGGAATTTGTTAATAAGTATAGACAGAATTGGCGAAGTATGACAATTCCAGATGAACCACCCGAATACCTTCGTGAATATTTCAATTGCATATCCCGGAAAAGGTTTTCTTCTCAGGGAGGCCTTAAGCCACAAGTGACACATAAAGATGGAACTATATACAGCTTGATATATGGCAGATACCTGGAATGCAATTTTAAAAATATAACAGATTGGGATAATGATTATTGGAGTAAACTAAACTTAAACAGTTCTTCTGTTTTTATACAAGAATCAAAAGACAAGGGTCGTACATGGAACCTGACAGGAATAATAAAGGATATATGGGCAAATGAGCAAGACAGGGAAAAGCAGTTGGCAGACGGCTTGTGTGAGCCATCCCTTGTTATATATCCGGATGATGAAATGGTATGTGTAATGAGAACGGGAAGCTTTAAGCCGCTATACATATCCAGAAGTATGGACAGGGGGAGAACCTGGAGTACACCTGAACCTTTACCGGTAGTAGGTGTTAATCCGAAGCTTATCCTGCTTGACAACGGAATATTAGTATTAGCAACAGGCAGGCCTGATTGTACTATACACTTTTCAAATGATAGAGGTAAATCCTGGTTCCTTAGTGAAACATTGTTTGTAGTTGGATATAAGGGCGAAGGATACATGGGTTACCAGGACCTGTCCAGAAACATATACGGGGCAAGCCATTGCAATGTTAAAATGACACAATTAGATAAAGAAACTTTGTTATATGTACATGACGCCGGGCGGCATGATCCTGGCGCAAGCCACCCCTGGTTACAGAAGTACGGGCATGGCCTGATTATCGGAAGATTGATTAAAGTGAAACAAAAGCGAAATTATGGAGTATCCTTTTTGAAACAAGGGGACGTTTCTTTTGAGTTAAAAGGGGCAAATGAACCGTAAAGCGCTTTCTCAGCCATGTAGGAACTTCTAACGAAGGGACCGGAAGCTGCGTAAGCAAATCCCATCCCGTATGCTATTCTCCGGTATTCTTCAAAAATGTCCGGGTGAATATATTCAACAACAGGATGATGCTTCTTTGAAGGGGCAAGGTACTGCCCTATCGTCAGGAAATCGCAGCCTGCTTCCCTCAGGTCTTCCATGACTTCAATCACTTCTTCCTTGTTCTCGCCCAAGCCCACCATGATGCCGGACTTTGTCAGCATCATGGGCTTTATCTTTTTTACGGCTGCAAGCAAATCCAGGGATCTTTCATAAACGGCCATCGGCCTTACCGGGGGATAAAGCCTGGGCACCGTTTCAACGTTATGATTAATTATGTCCGGCATGGCGTCCACAACCTTTCCGAGGGCTTCCATGCTACCCTTGAAATCGGGTATCAGCACTTCCACGGTGAGTTTTTTCCCCAGCTTCCGTATTTCTTCGATAACCTGTGCAAAATGTCCAGCCCCTCCGTCGGGTAAATCATCCCTTGTTACGGAGGTAATTACAACGTGCCGCAGGTTAAACTTGCCTGCCGCCTCTGCCACGTGCACGGGTTCATTTTCGTCAACCGGCTGCGGCCTGCCCTTTTCCACGTTGCAAAAGGTGCAATTCCTGGTGCATATTCTGCCCAGTATCATGAATGTTGCGGTTTTCCTGTTAAAACACTCCATCCTGTTGGGGCAGTTTGCTTCTTCGCATACCGTGTTAAGCGACAGGTTCCTCAATGTTTCTTCTACTTCTTTGTACCTGCCGTCCCCCTGCACCCTTATTCTTAACCATTCAGGTTTTGGTTTATACATTGCTTCATGGCTCCTTCCCGGCTTCACGCCGACTCCCTTGGCCTTTAGCAAGGGAATCAGCACTTAACATTTCACGTTCCAATTCAAATACCCGGCAAAAATAATCCGCCACCAAGTCGTTAAGCCGCTCCAAATCCTGCTTTTGGCGGGTGATTTTTTCAAGCGACGTGATGCCTCTTTCCTCGAGCCCGCAGGGTATTATCCACTTGAAATGCTCCAGGTTCGTGTTTACATTGAATGCAAAGCCGTGCATTGTAACCCAGCGCTTTACCGCAATTCCTATTGCGGTAATTTTATCTTCTCCTATCCATACGCCGGTGTACTTTCTATCCTCCCCACGGGCACATATACCGTATTCTTCTTTAAGAAGCCTTATAAATACCTCCTGGATTTTCCTTACAAATTCCTTTATATCCCTTCCGTGCTTTTTCAAATCCATTATCGGGTAGCCGACTACCTGTCCCGGCCCGTGGTAGGTGACGTCACCGCCCCTGTTGACGTCATATATTTGAACGCCACTGGATTTAAGCACATCTTCCGGCACCAGTATATTGCTGCGTTTCCCGCTCCTGCCTATGGTGATTACGGGAGAATGCTCCACCAAAAGCAATATATCCTCCCTCTCTCCCTCTTGTACTTCACCAAGCAGCTTTTCCTGCAGTTCCAGCGCATCCTGGTATTCGACCATTCCAAGTTTTACTACCGTTATTTTTTTCATATCATCATCATCTTTTCATTTCAATCATCTTTTTAACATCCGAGGTGACAGAGGGACGGGGGTGGTGTCATGGTGCATAACTTACAATTTTGTAGTAACAATACCCCCGTCCCCGTGTCACCCGTGTCACGCGTAGTGCAACCTTGCATGGATGCGGGTCATGGCATCATATTGGCTCGGCATGGGCAAGTAGGTATTTTTCGGCTTCTGCACTCCACAAGCCGTTATTCCTTTTCACGATTTCGGCCAATCCAGCAAATAAGGGCTGCGTCTTTCCCTTCTCCTCGAAATCGGATATGGCCGTGAGTTCCATCCGGATATTGGTATAAATCAGCTTCTTCCCTCCCGGGATTTCCGGTAGTTTCAACGTGGTTTCAACAACACTGTCCAGCCCGCCGATATGGGTAACCATCGCTGCGGGGTTTATTAAGCCCTTTTCCATCATTTCCAGGGACTCTATCATGTCATCCGTATTTCCCCCGCTCGTTCCCACAACGTGGGTTGAATTGTAATGCACGTTGTAGAAGCTCATTTCAGCTGCAAATTTCGGATTCGTGGGACCTGCAAAGAAATTCAGGCAGCCGTCCTTGCCAAGTATCTTGTCTCCCTGCTCCACGACAGCTTTCACGGGGGCAAATACAAATACATCGTCATACCCTTTTCCCCCGGTTAAAGAAATAAGGTGCTCCACTACACTATCAAAATCCATGCCGGCTGTATTCACGTATTTAAGAACGACACCGTTTTTTTGCGCTTCTTCAACGGTATGTATGGAAGCCGCCCTTTTCAGGCGGGCTTCATCTATGTCGGTCACAATAAGAAGCCCGGGTTTCCTCTCGCGGTGAATGGCATAATCAATTGCACCAAGCCCCATTGGCCCTACTCCCGCCAATATGGCCATGTTGCCTCCTTCCTTGATGCCCATTTCGTGTACATATGAACCCGGCATGGTGTGGTAGCTGGCATGGAAGGCGCCTACTATGCAGGACATCGGCTCTGAAAGGGAACCGTAAAAGTAGGCTTCACCGTTATAATTCAAAAGGCAATTCTTTTCCATTACCTCGCTGGGTATTATTATATAAGTTGCAGCCCCGCCAATATACGTGAATGAATAACCCGGGGCGGCATAGGGGTTGCTTTCCAGGTTAAGTGCAGGCTGAATCGAGAACTTGCTTCCCTTTTTGAATTTATGCTGCCATTTCTTCCCGACCTCGATTATTTCCCCGCAAAATTCATGCCCTATTATAACAGGGTTTTTATCCACATCGTCAGGCACCCTCTTGTGGTCGGCTCCCTGTATTGCAGCCTTGTAGGATGACATGCATATGCTGTCTGAAACAATCCTCGCAAGAATCTCATCCTCTTTTATGGTGGGAAGTTCAAACTCCTCCAGCCTTAAATCATTTTTTCCGTATAACCTCACCGCTTTTGTTTTCATTTAAATCCCACCTTGTAATATACTATGTCAATATTATATCAAAAAATGATAATTTTGAACATATCTATTTGAAAGATATTAACATAGGGCTGGATATTTCATTCCAGCCCTTTCATTTCATCCCTTCCGTATTACCTTATTTTTTATGGAATTACTTCATTCATTCCTTTCGTACTACTTCATTCTTTGTTTATTCCTTGCATATTATTTCATCAAGGGAGTACCTGCTGTCAATTTTATCTTCCCTGTTTATCCACCTTCCATTCGTAAAATCGGGAAATGCCACCGGGGAACTGCCCATGTTGACCGACTGCTCCGACAACACGCTTATCGCCATCCAGGCAGCCATGTCATACACATCTATCGGTGTGTTGGTTTTATTTATTATGCTGTCCGCAAAGGCTTCAAGCACCAGGTGGTCCATGCCGCCATGCCCGCCTTTTACGCCCCTTGACTCAAACTCCTTCCAGAGTGGATGCCCGTATTCTTCATAATAATCGTCTATGGGCTCCCAGACCTCGCCCTTGATACTGCCATCTATATAAATTCCCTTCTTGTCTTCCATGTAAATCGCATTCGTGCCTTGTACCACGTTAAAACGGGAATAGGGCCTCGGGAGGCTGATATTGCGGGTTACAAGAACTGTTTCTCCATGTGCGCATTTTATCAAGGTCTGGACCACGTCTCCGCTGGTAAAATCGTAATTAGCAAATCCATGGCCCGGCTCCCTGTTCTTCTTTATCCAGTCCCTTAGGCCAACTGCCTTCGATGCCATTGACACAAGTGAAACAAAGCGGTTGCCCCGGTTAATATTAAGCATCTTGGCTATCGGCCCTACTCCGTGGGTAGGATAAAGGTCGCCGTTCCTATGCATATTGTTGTACAGGCGGTTACTTGGAGGGGGATATCCTTCCAACAGGTGCTCGCGCAAATCATGCCCGTAACCGCATTCGCAGTGGACCACCTCGCCAAACAGCCCCTTTTTTATCATATTAAGTACCATCATCTCGTACTTGCCGTAACAGCAATTTTCCAGGAGCATGCATGGCACCCCTGTTTCTTCGTATGTTCTCACAAGCTGCCAGCACTCCTCTATTGACGCGGCGGGCCCAACTTCAACGCCTGCGTATTTTCCTGCTTTCATGGCAGCTATTGCCAATGGGATATGGGTAATCCAGTGTGTTGCAATAACTACTCCTTCAATATCCTGCCGTCCCAGTAATTCATTATAGTCCGTATAGGCTTCCGGCCTTTTTAGCCCTGCGCTATCAAATGCTCCAAAAATGACTTCAAAAGCCCCGGAATCCCTATCACAGACAGCTTTAATCTCAATTTCCTCCACCCTCATCATGGTTTGTATCAAACCGCAACCCCTGGGGCCTGTCCCTATAACGCCTATTTTTGCTTTTTGCTTTTCCACTTTTTTATACCACCCTTCATTGCTTTATTGTTGTATCAAGCATTACCTTTATCATTCTGCGGCTTTTCACAAGGTTTCTGTCTCTGACCTGATCTCTCGAACTATGTTAATGATATCCTCTTCACTCTTTTATTACTTATTATATTTTTATTATATTATATAGTAAACTTTCTTGGGAGTACATACAATAACGAGACCAAAAATTTGCATTGAAATTAAAAAATCCGCAAACTATTGTTTTGCCAAGGGGCGGCAAAAGCAACAACTTGCGGGTATAATTGGGGTTATAATAGGTATTTCTCTGCTTCGTATTTGTCTTTATTTTACCTGTACGATTATGCCTCCTGCCAGCGGCCTCTCGGTACCCTTGTGAGCAGGGATGTTCACTATTTTCCCTTCGACAATCATTTCCGTGGATGCTCCTCCGTCAAGCATGGCTGCATTTATAACACCATAATCAAGAAGGAATTCTCCCAGTTCGCGTCCCGTAAGGCCATAGCTGTGCCCTGGCTGCCTTCCGTCCACTGTTAAAAGGACTACCTCGCCGTTTTCTTTAATGCCTAAAGCCGTTCTTGGGTCCCTGTTTGTAAGATTCCCTATCCAATGGTCATGCTCGCCGATTACAATTTCACCATCCTTGACTATCCAGCTTCCACATTCGTAAGCCTGCCCATCATCCCCAAGGTCAGGATGGTACAAAAGCTCAACCTTTTCACCTACGCTAAAAGGCATGCTGTCTTCAACCCTATCCGCTCCCGTCACAGCTCCTCCGTTTCCCATGCGGACAATCAACATGCCGTTCTCCGGTATTTCCACCTCACCGCTGTCTTCAATGATTCCAGTGATTACATTGTCTTTTACCACGATGGTCGTGCCTTTCCTGGTTTTTCCGTCCACGCCCTTGTTCGTGGTACCGTACATCCGCGTGAATGCAATCCAGCCGCTGCCTTTTCTCCATGCATTTATATCGTCCAGTTCCAGGCTGGTTTCATCAGACTTTAGCCAGAGCCTGGTTTCCATCTCCCTTAGCTCTGCTTTGCCGTTGCTGAAAATAAATACCGGGTATTTACCCGTCGAGGCCGTTATAATCTCACCGTCAATTACTACCATGCCCGAAGGGTCCCCGTACTCGTAAAAAAAACCACCGTTTACGGCGGCATATGCCTTATGCTTTCCATACATCTCGCTTAAAAGCTGAAACCCAAAAAGGCGGTTATATGACAGCACCGGCTTGATTTTTACCTTACCCGATGCAGGGTTTATTTCAAGAATATTAATCGACTGCTCCAGCCCGTTTATTTCTATTTCCATGGTTATATGCACGACAGGGTTTGCAGGCTCTCCAGGTACGCTGTTTTCCAGGGTTGTTCCCGGTTCTGCCTCTTCACTGCCGTCTTCGGCCTCGCTGGTGCTGCGGCTTGAAATCCTGTCCTCCGCTAATAAAAAAAGGCACACAATCACCATGCATGCAATTGCAACAATTGCCCGCATTTTATGAGCCGTAATTTTTTTAAGCAAATTCCCTGTATTACCTATGTCACTTTTTATCCTTTCCATGTCTTTATTATACTTGATTATGCTTACGTATCAAATCATATTAAACACGAATTTTTGTTTTATGCTTTTTTATTCCGCTCACTTGTAAAAATCCTTGGACATCTGTTTGTACATCATATCCGCTATTCCAATGCCCCCCCGCCTTTGACGCTTCCTTCA
>JAAZDH010000039.1 GCA_012512865.1 Clostridiaceae bacterium
AACGACAGCCTTTACGATGCAGGAATGGAAATAAGCCGGGCAAGGGGTGAAATTGCCGCCATGCTTGAAACAAGCATAGGAAAAGAGCTGGACAGCCTTGAAATGAAAAAGGCTCGATTCGCGGCGGTAATATACACGGAAGGTAAAGATGTAGGCAAAGACGGGACAAGAACGGCAGGAGGTGATACTGCCAAGGTCAGGTTTAAACCGGACGGGCTTGACAAGGTGGAGTTCCTTATTTCACCAAACCTGGGAGAGCCTCTTAAGCCGCTGTCCAAGATTGCCTCGGGTGGGGAAATGGCGAGAATACTGCTGGCTATCAAGTCCATACTGGCGGGCGTTGACAAGGTGCCGGTATTGATATTTGATGAAATAGACATTGGGATTAGCGGGAGAGTGGCCCAAAGAGTGGGAGAGAAACTTGCCCTTTTGTCAAAAAAACACCAGGTTATATGCGTGACACACCACCCGCAGATCGCCAGTATGGCGGACAATCACTACATGGTTGAAAAATACGTCGAAGGTAATATAACAAAAATAAAGGTAGAGAGATTATCCGGAGAAAAAATCACGGATGAGATTGCGAGAATCCTTGGAAGCCATACCATTACGGAGGCGACAAGAAAACTTGCCGACGAAATGCTGGATAATGCAAAAAAATTCAAGGGCCTGCCAGTTCATTAACTTGTTTAATTGACTTGTTTATTAACTTTTTTTATTAACTTGTTTCATTAGCTTGTCTCATTAATCTGTCTCATTAATTTGTTTCTTTGGCATGTTTAATTAACCCGCCAATTCATCGAGTTGCCGGATATTTAGCATTTAGTTCATTAGCACTTGGTTCATGTTTTTTCCCACTTATGCATTTATTTGCTTGAATAATTAATTTCTAAAAGGTTAACTTATGATTAGTGTTTTACAGTCATGTTCGTGTACGGGAGGATTAAATGCTTACAGCAAAAAGAATAGCCGAAAAAATAAGTTTTTATTTCTCGCTTTGCCTGATAATTGCATGTTTTATATATATAAGCCTTATCTTGATGATACCAGGGGAATTGGTGCTTCTCGAAGGCGAAGAATATGTATACCGGTACCAAGGCATCTTCCCTTTGAGTATAAGCACTGATGCCGGGATAGATGGAATAATCCAGCTGCTAAGTGCGGGAAAACAAGAGGATGATGATTATGGAGTTCAAAGCGCCGTTGTGCTGAAGAGCAACAGGAGGGGAAGCATTGAATTAACTGTAAGCATCCTGGATTTAATACCGTTAAAGACGGTAAAGGTCGAGGTAATTCCCAATTCAAGGCTTGTTGTTTGCGGCAACACTGTCGGCATTAAGCTTGATGTGGACGGAATACTTGTTGTGGGGGTGATGGAAGTGGAAACGACGGATGGAAGAAGAGTCCTCCCGGTAAGGGATACGGGAATAAAAACCGGTGATTTCATAACCCATGTAAACGGGGTTAAAATTGAAAATGTTAATGATCTTATTGCACAAATTGAGGTAAGCCAGGGCAAAAAAATAAGCATAAGGTACCGGAGAGGGGAAACTTTTAATGATATTGTGGTGCAACCGGTCATATCAATTGATGACAAGAAGTACCACATAGGGCTTTGGGTAAGGGATAATACGGCAGGGATAGGTACGCTGACTTTTTACGATAAGGACACGTTGCATTTTGGAGCGTTGGGTCACGGGATTACGGACCTTGATACAGGAGTGCTGATACCTGCAAAATCCGGGGAAATACTGGAATCCAACATACTAGCCGTGAAAAAAAGCAGGAACGGGACACCCGGTGAATTAAAGGGGATTTTTGACGAGAACAAGGCCAGGCTTGGAACAGTCAGCGTAAATAGCGCCCAAGGCGTATACGGCAAGCTTACCCGTGCTTTGACACACGTGATACCCGAAAGGCTGTACCCTATTGCGGTAAGATCCCAGGTGAGGGAAGGGCCTGCCACCATGCTGGCAAATGTTATAGGTAAGGAGATATGCGAATACGAAATTGAAATACAGAAAATATCTACAAGAAATGCAAATGGTACAAAAGGAATGATTATAAAAATTACTGACCAAAGACTGCTGGATATAACCGGGGGGATAGTCCAGGGTATGTCCGGAAGTCCCATTATCCAAGGCGGAAGGATCGTGGGAGCATTGACCCATGTACTTGTAAACGATCCTTCAAGGGGTTATGGTATATTCATAGAATGCATGGTGAAAAAAATGTATGAAAACAGGGAATTAAACAGGAACGTTGATGCCATGAAAAATATCGATGCTATCAATAACAGGGCAAGTTGAAATAATATTGTTGAAATGATAAAGCAAGCAAAGATAATAAAGTAAGCCGCAATAATAAATGAAATAATAAAGCAGGTTAAAACGACATAGAAAACTGGAATAACCAAGCAAGCATAACAATTCAAGTTTGACTTTCAGGGGAAATACTATTTCCCGAAATACAACCAAAAATGAAGTTTTCCATGGTGGAAAAAACAAATAGTTCCACGGCAAAAGAAGCTTGAAAACCTTATTTAGTATTATTTTGGAAGATATTATATTACCATTTCCTAATATGTTAATTAATATATTATTACCTAAAAATTACAGTACAGTATTGTAATTTTGTCGAACGCAAAATATAATAATTATTAAGAAATATTTGTAAAAAAACATGGTAAAGAATACCATATTACCGGGGAGGAGATATTTAATGGCCGAGAGCAAGGTGAGAGTAGTTATTGCTGATGACAACAGGGAATTTGCTGAAATACTAAAGGAGTACCTGGACAATCAGAGCGATATCGAAGTCGTAGGTGTAGCAGGAGACGGGTTTGAAGCTTGTGATTTAATAACCAACCTTTTACCGGATGTAGTTATACTGGATGTAATCATGCCGCACCTTGACGGACTTGGCGTATTGGAAAAAATGAACACAACCCCGCTAAAAAAAAGACCCACCTTTATCATGCTTTCAGCAGTAGGCCAGGACAGGATCACCCAGAGGGCGATGCTTCTAGGTGCGGAGTATTATGTTGTCAAGCCTTTTGATATGGAAGTCCTGGTTTCCAGGATCAAACAGCTTAAAGGTATATCAAAACTAAAAGTCCATAGGTCCGAATACCAAGTGAATACGAAAACTATAAATTTTGTAGGTGAAAAGAAAGATCTTGAAGTTGAAGTGACGAATATTATGCATGAAATCGGGGTTCCTGCCCATATTAAAGGATACCAGTATTTAAGGGATGCCATAATGATGGTAGTGAAAGACCTAGAAATAATTAATTCAATTACAAAACAGCTTTATCCTGCCATAGCAAAAGAATACAATACAACACCCAGCAGGGTTGAGAGAGCAATCCGCCATGCGATTGAAGTGGCGTGGAACAGGGGCAGGGTGGAGGCGATCAATTCTATTTTTGGATATACCATAAATGTTGGCAAGGGTAAGCCTACCAATTCCGAGTTTATTGCCATGATCGCGGATAAACTGAGGATTGACCTCAAGGTCGGTTGACGCGAGATTAAAGGTTTACAATTTAAAAAGGTGATTAAAAAAACCATTGAAAGATTATTGAAAACTGGTTGTATAATAGATTAAAAAACTGGTTAAGGAGCAGGTAAAAAAACCGGTTGAAGAGCAGCTAAAAATAGTTGACTAATGAGTGAAGAAACGGGGGAAAGCCGTGTTAAGCAAACGTAATATAGAGTTAATATTCGATGCAGCAAGCATACAGCGATGGAATGATCATATAAGGCCGGGCAAGGGGTTTACGGAATTGGACAAGCAGTCTCACAAGATGATGTTTGCCTACGTGCTGGCAAGGACCGAAGAAGAGGACAGGAAGGCAAATATTGACTGGCGCCTGTTAATCGAAGGTGGTATATTTGAATTTCTCCACAGGATCGTGTTAACGGATATCAAGCCCCCAATTTTTCACTTGTTGATGGAGAAAAAGGGCGACATGCTTAATGACTGGGTATTGGCGGAGCTTCAAGGGTACGGTTTTGATCTCGTGGAGAATGGCTTTTTTGAGAAGTTCAGCATGTACCTCAAGGACCCGGGGTATGCCCGCATGGAAAAGAGAATCCTGAAAGCTTCCCATTACCTTGCAACAAACTGGGAGTTCGATATAATATACAATTTAAACAAACCCCTGTATGGGCTTGAAGAAACAAGGAGGCAGATATCCAACGAAATAGAGGAGCATTACGACTTGGCGGGTGTGCAGAAACTGATACTGGGCAAGAAGACCCGCAGTTTTTTAAGCCTTGTGGGCCAGTTAAGATTCCAGCAGAGATGGGCCCAGTCCCCCAGGGTACCTGAAACATCGGTGCTGGGCCACATGCTGGTGGTTGCCATACTCTCATATTTTTGCACGCTCCAGCTTAGAGGCTGCAACAAGAGGATAATAAACAACTTTTTCGCAGCCTTGTTCCATGATTTACCGGAAGTGCTTACCAGGGACATTGTTTCCCCTGTAAAAAGGTCGGTAGAAGGGCTGGAGGAATTGATCAAGGAAATTGAGAGCACCCAGCTCGAGGAGAGAATATTTCCGCTTTTGCCGTCGGCATGGAGGAAGGAGATCAAGTACCTGGTGGAAAACGAATTCAACAGCAGGATAATGGAAAAAGGTGCAACCAGGATAGTGACCTCGGATGAGATTAACAGGATGTATAACAAGGATGAGTACTCACCGGTTGATGGCGAGATAATCAGGGGGTGCGACCACCTGTCCGCGTGCATTGAAGCATCCCTTTCCATTTCTCACGGCATTACTTCAAGGTACCTTGAAGAAGGGCTTAAATCGCTCCATGACAGGTACGCGGGCAAAAATATTGCAGGCATAGATTTCAGCGAATTATTCGGGTATTTTAAATTGTAGAGGAATATGCTGCAGAGGAATATGCCTGTTCGAAATCGCGGGGAGATAGGGGAGATACATTCGTATTTATCCCTTTACCCTATATAAAAATGTTTACACCCACGGAAGGCAAAACATGGTACAACAGTATTCCCATGATACCCGACAGCATAATGACCACTATTGGATGCACCTTCTTCCTGGCAAGCAGGAATAATGCAATTATCGATATAATTATACTGCCCGGTTTTATAACTTCAAGAATACTGGAAACATTTTTTCCAACCAGGTCCAGGGGGTTCGTGCGGAATAGTGCCGTACCGGCCACCGTGATGGCCGCGGAAAAAATCAGCCCCGTTATCGCCGGCCTGACCCCGTAAAATATCGCTTCCTTAATAGGATGATTTTCATACTTGAAAAAGAACCGGGAAACAAACATAACCAGTATTATCGAGGGCAAAGAAACCCCCAGGGTTGCAAACACCCCTCCCGGCACCCCCGCGACTTTAAATCCCACGAAGGTTGCTGAATTTATCGCGATGGGCCCCGGGGTCATTTCGGCTATCACTATAACATCGACAAATTCCTGGGTGGTAAGCCAGCCTTGGGATTCTATTTCCCTTTGAATCATGGGAATCATGGCATAACCGCCCCCAAAGCTAAATAGGCCTATTTTAAAGAAAATAAGTAAAAGGGTCAAGTATACCTTAATCATATTAATCATGTGTCACTCCTACTCATTGTTGTTTTCATTATTAGTTACATTACTGGTTCCACTCAGAATTTTACCGGCTTTTCCCGGGAAAAACAGGTATACCACCAATCCTGCCGCGGCTCCCGCTATAATGGTGAATATGGCATGGATTTTCAAGAAAACGACTGCAATAATTGCAATGATGGCGATGGCAAGTCCAAAGCTATCCCTTATGCAGGACCTGGCTATCCTGATTGCAGCCATTGCAATTAAAGCTGCGGAAGAAGCATGCATACCTAAGAATGCGGCTTTTACCAGGGGATAATCCTTAATGCTCGAAAAAAAAGCAGCTGTTATGGTAATGACCAGAAATGAAGGCAGGATTACCCCCAGCGAGGCAAATATTGCCCCTTTTTTACCAGCGGTTTTTTTACCTATAAAGGTGGCGGTATTTATAGCAATTGCTCCTGGTATCGACTGGCAAACAGCCAAGTAGTCAACTATTTCATTTGCGTCAATCCAGCCCTTGTTGTGGACGACTTCCCTTTCAATCAAGGGTAGCATTGCATAGCCCCCGCCAAGGGTGAAGGAACCAATTTTGAAGAAAGTTATAAATAATTCAAATAGAAACCTTGCACTTACAGCTTTTTTTCCATTATTCTCATTATGTGCATTGCATATATCATGCATATTACATGTATTGCGTATATTACGTCCACCACGTGTATTACGCGCAGCTGTATTGTTTGATGTGTTGTTATCCAGGATATCACCTTCAATCAAAAATTATTGTATTATTATGTCATTCTACCACGATGATGAATTAGTATTCAAGTTGTTGAAAAAAATTCTCTGCTGGATTAAAATTTTAATAGGCATTTGATATTCCTTGATGTTTCATGAGAGGAGGTGCAGTTTCAACTATGGTGAAAAAGAGCGACAAGCTTGTAACAGCCCGCTTGATGGCAATGACGGTTGTTATTCTTATACTTGCAGCTTGTTTTACAGGATGCGGGAATGACGACCGCGGAGCGGAAAACCAGGATGAAACCGGGAAGGTATCGGTATGTGCCAGCTTTTATGTCATGTACGACTTTGCCGGCAAAATTGGAGGAGACAAGGTGACTGTAACAAATTTGCTGCCTGCCGGGTCAGATCCTCACACGTGGGAACCATCTCCAAGGGATATTGTGAATATTCAGAATGCTGATGTGCTGGTATATAATGGGGCAGGAATGGAACGGTGGATAGACAAGGTGCTGGCATCCATTGAAAACGATGATATTACAACAGTGGACGCTTCCATGAATGTAAAGCTTCTCGAAGTCAAGCTGCAAATTCCAGGCAGGGAGCCTGTGGATGAAGAGCAAGGGCATGGGCACGTTTATGACCCCCATGTATGGCTTGACCCCTCAAGGGCAAAAATCCAAATGAGGGCTATCACAGATGCTTTTATCGAGGCGGACCCGGAGAACAAGGATTATTATGAAAAAAACTACGAGCACTATGCCAAGGAGCTTGACAAGCTTGATGATGAATACAGGGAAGCTGCAGCCAGGTTTACGAAGAAGGACGTGGTGGTTTCCCACGCGGCTTTCGGGTACTTGTGCGATGCGTATGGCCTGAACCAGGTGGCTGTTTCAGGCCTGGACGGGGAGTCTGAACCCACGGGTTCCCGCATGGTTGATGTTTCCGATTTTATAAAAGAGAACCGGGTTGGTTACGTGTTCGTTGACAAGCATGCAAGCGCCAAGGTCATGGAGTCCATTTCAAAATCAACAGGTGCCAGGATGGAAGTATTGAACCCTGTTGCCAGCTTGAGCCCCGAAGAAATAAAGGCAGGCAAGGATTATTTCATGATAATGAGGGAAAACCTGGAAGTGTTGAAGAAGGCATTGAATTAAATTGTGTTGCAAAAAAGCCTTGAAACAAGTATTGCGTAGAGAAAAGCCGCATGTAAAAACCCGGGTAAAAACAGGACTTGCAGGATAAGGTGGCAATAACATGGAAAAAGTTATCGAAGTTAAAAACTTAAGCTTCGGTTATAATGAAAACAAGGTTTTTGACGGTGTAAACTTCTCGGTGGACAGGGGAGACTACCTGGGGTTGGTTGGCCCCAACGGCTCCGGGAAAAGCACGCTGATCAAGCTTATACTGAACATTATTTCCCCGACGAAAGGGGATATATTTCTTTTGGGACATAATGCAAAGCATTTTTCCCACTGGAGCAAGGTGGGATACATTTCACAAAAGGCAAATGCCGTAAATATAAGTTTTCCTGCCACGGTCGAAGAAATCCTGGGGGCAAATGTATGCAAAAACGCATGGGCAAACGCATGCGGGGGGCAAAGTAAGGCTGCTTCACGCAAGACATTTTTGAGGGAAAAGATATACCGCGCCCTCGAAATTGTTGGCATGGAAGATTACGGCAAGGAATTGATAGGCAACCTTTCGGGAGGACAGCAGCAGCGGGTGTTTATTGCAAGGATGCTTGTAAACGACCCCGAGATGATGTTCCTCGATGAGCCTACAACCGGTATTGATGCAAAATCGGAGGAAGCCGTGTATTGCCTGCTTGCAAGGTTAAACAGGGAAATGGGGATTACCATTGTAATGGCAACCCATGATATTGGCGCGATAACCGTACATGCTAATAAAATTGCATATACGGGCAATAAAAGTGTTACCGTACAAGATTCCGGGACGGCGATTAATGAGGGATTAATAAACGACTTGTACGGTTACCATGTGAATTTCCACGTCAAAAAGCATGAATGTGACAGTTGCCGCTATAGATATCCAGGAAAGGAAGCAAACTAAATGTTCGAGATATTCAGGTATGAATTCATGAGAAATGCCTTTATTGCGGGCGTGCTATTGTCCGTTATTATACCTTGCATCGGTGTTGTGGTGGTTTTAAGAAGGCTTTCCATGATTGGCGATACCCTTGCCCATATTTCCTTGGCAGGTGTTGCCGCGGGGCTTGTTGCAAATATAAACCCTGTGGCAGGGGCGGCAACCTTTTCCTTGTTGGCAATACTTGGTATAGAGGGTATCCGGAAAATATTCCCGAGATATGCGGAAATCTCCCTTGCCGTCATGATGGCGGCAGGAATAGGAATTGCCGGCATATTATCCGGCTTTGTAAAAAGCAGCCTGAGTTTTACAAGTTTCCTGTTTGGAAGCATAGTAGCGGTTAGCAAATATGAATTGATTGTCGTTGTGATATTAAGCGCTATCGTGTTGTTTACCTTTTTCTTCTTTTACAGGGAGCTGTTTTACATAACTTTTGACGAGGAAACAGCAAAGCTTGCCGGGATAAAGGCAAAGAGGATTAATTTCATATTCATGCTGATTACGGCCATAACAATATCAATTTCTGCAAGAACGGTGGGAGCGTTAATTGTTTCATCCCTGATGGTTATTCCAGTGGCGGCAGCCATCCGGGCGGCAAGGAGTTACAGGCAAACAGTCGTATATTCCATGATATTCGGGCTGTTTTCAACAATTCTTGGTTTATTCATATCATATTATACAGATTTAAAGCCGGGAGCAACCATAGTCCTGGTGGAAATTATCTTGCTTTTTTTAGTTATATTTGTAAAGGAGATAGCATACCTGGTGAAGTCAAGGACAAGATAAACCTTTGTTAGCACTCTTTTTATGTGAGTGCTAATTTTTTCTTGACAGCCAATATTCAACAATATAAAATAATTTACTGGAGTGAGAGGCGAAAAAGAAACCAAGGAAGAGCAATAAAAAAGGGGCGGCAAAAAGAGGGGTAGCAAAAGAAGAAAAAAAGGAGGTTTTGTGGTGATGACCCGTGAAACTGGCAACTTGTCAATACACACTGAAAACATTTTGCCGATCATTAAAAAGTGGCTTTATTCGGATAAGGATATTTTTGTGAGGGAACTGGTGTCAAATTGCAGTGACGCTATAAGCAAGCTGAGGAGGTTGGTTTCCATCGGGGAAGCCAGGGTTGATGAGGATGAGAAGTTTTTTATCAAGGTTGTTGCAAACAAGGATAATAAAACAATACAATTTATAGATAACGGCATTGGGATGACAGCAGAAGAGGTTAAGAAGTACATTAACCAGATTGCCTTTTCAAGCGTTACGGATTTCGTAGAAAAATACAAAGATAAAATGGATGAAGGAAGCCAGATTATAGGGCACTTCGGACTTGGCTTTTATTCGGCTTTCATGGTTGCCGGGAAGGTGCAAATAGATACCCTGTCCTACCTTGAAGGGGCAGAACCCGTAAAATGGGTAAGCACGGGCAATATGCAGTACGAGATGGATGTGTCCGACAGGAATACCCGGGGAACGACAGTAACCTTGTACGTATCCGAGGATGGGGAAGAGTTCCTGGATGAATTCAAAATGCGGGAAGTATTGATGAAGTATTGTGCCTTCATGCCTTATGAAATCTACCTCGAAGACGCTTCCGCGGAAGCAAAGAGGAAAAAGGACGAAACAGAAAAAAAGGAAGAGCCAGGGGAAGATAAAGAGGATAAGGAAAAGAAAGATGAACCAGGGCCGATTAATGATCCAAACCCGTTGTGGCTCAAGAAACCTGCCGATTGCACGGAAGAGGAGTACAAGGAGTTTTGCAAGAAGGTGTTTTTTGATTTTAACGACCCCTTGTTCTGGATACATTTAAATATGGATTACCCCTTCAATTTAAAGGGAATACTTTATTTCCCCAGGTTGAAGAACCAGTTTGACCAATTGGAAGGACGAATCAAGCTTTACTATAACCAGGTATTTGTAGCCGACAACATAAAGGAAGTTATTCCCGAGTTCTTGATGCTTTTAAAGGGAGTCATAGATTGCCCTGATTTGCCCCTCAATGTTTCAAGGAGTTTCCTTCAAAACGATGGTTACGTAAGAAAATTGTCAACCCATATTACAAGGAAGGTGGCAGACAAGCTTAAGTCTGTTTTTGAAAACGAAAGGGAGAATTATAATAAATACTGGGATGACATAAATCCTTTCATAAAATTTGGCTGCATGAAGGAGCCGAAATTCTTTGAACGGGTCAAGGATATCGTCATATACAAGACCACCGGCGGGGATTACGTGACATTGAAGGATTACCTTGAGCGAAACAAGTCCAAGCATGAAAACAAGGTCTTTTATGTGACGGATGAAAAGCAGCAGGCACAGTATATAAAAATGTTTAAGGATAACGACATGGAGGCTGTAATACTTGATAACCTGATAGACAACCACTTCATCCAGTTCATGGAAATGAACGAAAAAGGCGTGACCTTCAGCAGGGTGGATTCGGATATATCTGAAAACTTGAAAGATACGAGTGCCAAGGAAGTCAAAGAGGAAGACCTGGAGAAAACCCGGGAAAGCCTGGAAAAGCTGTTTAGGGAAGCCGTTGGCGATGACAAATTGAAAGTGAAGGTGGAAAGCCTCAAAGTTTCAAATGTACCGGGGATGATACTTATTCCTGAGTATTCAAGAAGGATGCAGGATTTAAGCAGGCTTTTCGGCGGAAGTGATATGGGCGGTATGTTCCCGGGCGAGGAAACACTGGTACTTAACAGGAATAATAACCTCATCAAGGCAATAATCGATATGAGCGGCAAGGATGAGAAAAGGGACGATGTAATAATGGTGTGCCGGCAGATATATGACCTGGCAATGATGGGGCACAAGCAGCTTGAGCCGGAAAGCATTACAAGGTTTATAGAGAGAAGCAACAGGATAATGGAGAAAATGATGCAGGTGTGAAGAATGGTGCAAGTATGAAGAATAATGCAAGTATGAAGGATGGCGCAAGTATGAAGAATGATGCGAGTATGATACGCAGGATAAACCATGGTGTTTGCTGACATGCGAGTTGTGGTACAAGCTGCAGTACAAGCGGTATAAGTTGTGGTATAAGTGGTACAAGCTGCATTGTAAGTGATATAAGTTGTAGTATAACTGGTATAAGTGGTAGTATAATCCGCGGTATAAATTACAAAAAATGGAGGAAAACAAGGAGGAATATTTAGTGGCATACAAGCTATTAGCCGTTGACATAGACGGAACACTGCTGGATAGCGAAGGAAAGCTTAGAAGCGAGACGGAAGAGGCAATAAAACAGGGCTTAAAAAGAGGTATGATATTTGCAATTTCCACGGGAAGGCCTGTCCAGGGAGTGCAGGCCTTTATTGATAGATTTGGCGTGGACTTGCCGGTTATAGCGTATAACGGGGCAATGGTAGTCCTGGGGAAATCGCGGAAAATATTGTACAAATGCTCGATGAACACGGAAGATGCCGTGGAAATAATCAACCTGGGCAATAAATACGGTACGTGTGTATTCGCATGGGCCGACGACAGGCTGTTTGCCAACAATCTGGGTGAAAGGGCATATGAATATAGCAAGATATCAGGGGTACCGCCTGTTATCCTGGAGAGCGCAGAGAGCGTTGCCGCCCTGGGAGTGATGAAGGTATTGTGGTATGACACGGTTGAAGCAATAGGAGAATACAAGAAAAAACTTGACGAGTACTTTAGGCTTGATGCACATAGGGCAATAGGTGACAATGTCAATTACCACACATCCCAGCCCTATTTCCTGGAATTTGTTGACAAGAGGGCGTCAAAGGCAAAGGCCCTGGAAAAACTTGGTGAGCACTTTGGAATTGACAGGAGTGAAATTATCGCTGTGGGAGACGGGTTTAATGACCTGTCAATGATAGAGTACGCCGGCCTTGGTGTTGCCATGGGAAATGCCCATGCTGCCATCAAGGAAAAGGCTGATTATATAACATTGTCAAATGATGAAAACGGGGTAGCCCACGTTATTCACAAGTTCATACTGGCAAATGATAATGATTAAGATATCAAGAAATTCATGAGATTCAAGAGATTCAGAAGATTCAAGACATTCAAGAGAATCAAGGGATTACGTTATCAAAGCAAGACGGTTGGCCTCATCATTTTCACAGGCATACCAGGCAGTTTTGAGCTGGTCGGAAGATGAGTATTACGAGGACTTTTTTGGTGGAGGCTATAGTTTATACATTGACTGGTATGCAGGAATGTATGAAGTTATTGATTATGAAAATTCTTATTTATACTGGGAATATGAGTACATCAACGAAACAAAACCGAACACGTACACCGAATTGCACAACAATCTTGGCAGTGGTTGGTCCCTGGGATTCTCATCGATAGAAATAAACAATGGAAAGAAGTACCTTCACCTGTCAAACGGTGAGAGTTATGAAATCAACATAACCTCCACGGCAGGGGATTCCAACCTTAAGAATTACACTCTGAGGGACATACGCCTTGAAAACGACAGCGGGAGTTTCACGAACAGAGTTAAGAACTCACAGTACGCATTGTACCATAAGAACGGCAACGTCGAGTACTTCGCAGATGACGGAAGGCTACTGGGAATAAAGGACAGGTTTGGTAACACGATAAAATTTGAACATACCACTATCAACAATCATCCTGTAATCAACAAGATCACGGATAGTGTTAACAGGGTGGTTAATATATCGTATCAAAACACTTCGACCGGGAAAAAGGTGGTAATCACGGCCCCCGATTCAACCACTATCCAATATATATTGGAACCTATATCAGGCCATTCCGGTGAATACAAGCTGGTAAAGAAAATAGATCGGCTGGGCAGGGAAACTGTATTTAATTACAGTATAAAGAGTGGAAATTTTTCATTCTTCAGCAAATCTGACAGGAATAAGGCCAACTATTATGCTAACCTGACGGAAATCCACTATCCCACCGGCGCATACACCAAGTACAGCTACCAATCAACCACCGGTAACCTTGGCAACCAAGGCTCATACGTGTATTACAGGATAAAGACACGGGAAGATATTGAAAACTCTGTATCTTTCAATAAGGACACGTATACCTACAATGGGAATTACACCGGTTATCCTTCATACGATGATCCTGCTTCCCTGCCCTCGAGTTTCACTTATGGGACAACTGTTACTGACAATGAGAACCTCCAGGCAATTTACACTTTCAATTATAAGCATCTAAAGACGAGAGAGGAGACAAAGGACGGCTCTACCTTGATTAACACCACGGATTACGAATACGATTCCAATAAGCTTCTTGTTAAGGCTGTAAGAAAGGATTACGGGAAAACCGCAGGACAATACATGCTCAGGGTAGAGAACTTTGTCTATGACACGGGTAATTTCGGCGACCTTGTAGGTTACTGGGATACGCGTGCTGAAAGGAATTCCAATCATATACCCATGAATGATGAGCATAAAACAACCTATACATATAACTCCGCCTATCACTATGTCACGGGAAAGATATACAAAAAGGATGCCAACACGACAATAAAAGAAGAATACGTTTCTTATGCCGACAATAAGAAAATCGAATGGTACAGGGTAAAGGAAAATGATGTGCTGAAAGAGCAGACATGGTACAACTACGATTCATACTGAAACGTAATAGAGGAGAGAAAATACCTGGAAGACTGGACAACTTACATAAGCAATAAATACAGCTACAACGACAATGACCCTGGAAGGGACGGCCAGTTTGACGGGGCGTATCTTACGAGAAAATGGGTGGAAGATGTAAGAGATGCGGATGGTTGACAGCCTTGGTAGGCTGTTGACCGAAATCACAACGGATGCCTGGGGAACCATGGAAAAGGCCTACGGTTACGATGCAAACGACAACATTACATCATTTGCATTAACAGCTGGAGGTACCCAGGAGCAGAGCGTAATCTACCAGTATGATAAGCAGGACAGGCTGTGGAAAGTGTTTGAGGGCGGGCAGACAACCACGCCGACAGCAGTTTATGCATATGATGACAATGGGAACAGGCTGTCCCTCGAATACGATAACGGCAACTCTACGCTGTACCAGTACAACCTTGCCAACAGGGTGAAGGAGATAACGAATAAGAGAGATACAACGACACTTTCACAGTACAGGTACAACTACTACCTTGATGGAAACTGGTCCGATGAGCTTGAGACGGTAGAAGGCAAGCTGACGGAATATACGTATGACGGGCTTGGGAGGCTTGTAACGGAAACTGAAAAAGAGGGCGGCGCAACAATAAGCTCAATAAGCTACACCTACGATGACTACAACAACAGGAGCAGCATGGAAATAGCAGGAGGCGCTGTAACAACTTACGCCTATGACAAGAACAACAGGTTGATAACCGAGACGAAGGTGGCAGGCGATATAACCGAGATCACAAGGTATGGCTACGATTATAATGGTAACATGATATACAAGGGGACCGAGACCCTGGAACCCTCAGGAGGAGGCACTGAATCCATTGCAGTTTATATATCAGGTATAGATGAAGATTCCGCAAGTGTCACCCTGAACGAGTATGACGGTTTAAACCAGCTCATTAAGACAACTGTTGGGGACAAGACCATTAACTATGCATATGATGCCAACGGGTTGAGGATAAGCAAAACAGTTAACGGCGACGTGACAAGGTATGCTTGGCAGGGAAGTCATATAGTAATAGAGCTTGACGAGGGAAACGAGGTAACTGCGAAATATGTTCGCGGCATAAACCTCATAGCATCTTCAGATGGAGATGGTTCAAACAAGAGGTACTATCTTTTCAACGGGCATGGTGATGTGGTACAATTAACCGGGAGTGATGGAAATGTAAGCAAGGAATATGACTACGATGCATTTGGCAACGAGAAGAACCCGGATGATGCAGACACCAACCCGTTCAGGTATTGCGGAGAGTACTTTGACAAAGAAACCGGCACCTACTGCCTAAGGGCACGATACTATCACCCGGTTATAGGCCGGTTTATATCGGTGGATAGTGTTTGGGGCAGCGACAGGGATCCCTTGAGCTTGAATTTATATTCTTATTGTCATAATGATCCTATAAATTTTAAAGATCCATCAGGTAATGAAGAAGAAAGAGATGTTATAATTCTATCTCCCAGTGATTATGCAATTATAAAAGCTTTGACGCAAGCTTACTATTATTATCAAAGCAAAAAAGATTATGATGCGATGGATGCAATTAGACGATTAAGTACGTCTATCAGGCAGAAACCTGAATATAAGGATAAATATGAAGATGGCATATGTAGAGATAATTACAAATACAGTAGCAACCGTATTACTTCTATAGCAAATGTATATATTGATGATTATGAATATTTGAATAAGCTAGAAAAAATGACTTCGATATTAGGTTTCATTGGAGGCTTTTTGCAAACTCCATATGGTCCAATTATATCTGCTGCTGCAATGGCATCTAAAAGAGAAGTTACTCTGTTAGATATTCTTGTAGAATCGATTGGGAATATTCCATATGGAGTTGGTAGAACGATAGGGACAATATCATTTATAATTGGTATGCTCGGCCCAGAACCTTATAAACCAAATGATTTTGAGGTACAAGTTCAAATAATATCTGAACGTGGAAGGCGGTATGACATCTTTTATTACATGGTTAAGGCAGACGGTTCAATAAGACTGGAAAGCACTTATAAAGGTATTCATATACCAAATAGGGGAAGGATAGATTGGCAATATGATTAAAACAAATATTTACGCTTTTAGATGTCCACATTGCGGGACTAAAATTACATGGATCAAAAAATTATTTATTGATCCTAGATATAAAAGTAAATGCAAAAAATGCAAAGGAATTATTACCTTGCCAAAAATAACTATAACACTAACGGTTATTTGGATGTCAATTTTAGCTATAATTGTTTTTATGTTAAAAAAGTATACAGTGGCTGTATATGTTTTAGGTGGAACATCAATTGTAATTTCCACAATAACAATATCTGGTTCCACTTGTCCATCCCTTAAAATATCCCGCTCATAGCGGATAATA
>JAAZDH010000286.1 GCA_012512865.1 Clostridiaceae bacterium
CCTTAATACCTTGTAATCAAGGTAAAGCACCCTTTTCTCAATTATGTCATCCTCGCCCCTTACAAGGAAGGTAACGGCTTTTGCAAGAAGCCATATAAACGGCAGCCATATTATCGTGTTTAAAACGTTGAAAAATGTATGGGCATTGGCTATTTGCCTTGATATAACTTCACATTCAAGACCTTTCGGTGATATCAGCCTTATAAATTTGGCAAATAATGGTATTAACCATACAAACACCAGGGTTCCGAATATATTGAATAACGAATGGGCTAATGCTGCCCGTTTTGCATTTATCCTGGCGCCGATTGAAGCAAGTACGGCAGTAATGGTAGTACCTATGTTGCTTCCAAATAATATGGGTATCGCTGTTTCCAGGCTTATCAGGGCATGTACCCCGTCAGGCATTGGTTGGGAAGCAAGATTTTGAAGAACGGCTATTGTTGGACCACTGCCTTGTATTATCATGGTAATGACCGTGCCCACGAGGATGCCCAGTACAGGATGCTTCCCCAATTCCAGCATTAAATCTGCAAACGCAGGGCTATTTGCAAGAGGTTTCATTACATCTCCCATTAAATTAAGCCCCATGAATAATAGCCCAAATGCAAATACCGACTGCCCGATATATTTGAGCATCCTTTTTTTAAAGAAAAAATAAAAGATAAATCCTATTGCCGCTATAACATAAGCATAACTGCCTATCTTAAAAGCAATTAATTGAGCAGTAAAGGTAGTACCTATGTTTGCTCCCAAAATTACGCCTATAGCTTGTGTAAGAGTCATGAGCCCGGAGCTTACAAAACCAATAACCATGACAGTTGTAGCACTGCTGCTTTGTACCAGCATGGTAACAAAAGCGCCTACTATTACACCCATAATGGGATTTCCGGTCAATACTTCCAGTATCCGCCTCATCCGTTCCCCGGCAGTTTTTTGCAAACCGTCTGCCATCAGGTTCATACCATAAATAAACAAGGCAAGGCCTCCCAGGAGGCCAAAAACCATTTCCCTTGCATTTATATCTCCTGCCATATGCAAATCCTCCGGTCTTTTATTCACTCCGGTTTTTATTTAAACCCAAGGGAGAAAATCTTATTCTTACTCTTTGCCTTCTTCTCCTGCTTCCGCTTCTTCTCCTGTTGCTTCTCCTGCTGCTTCTTCACCTGTTTCTTTGGCTTCTGTCACTACTACAACAACCTGCCCCGGATCGCCGTCAAGAACAACCCCTTCCGGGAGCGTTATTTGCCCTGCGGTTATACTCTCGCCATGTGCAAGGCCTGAAACGTCAACTGTAACAAATTGGGGAGTGTCCTGCGGAAGGCATTTAACGGTTATTTCATTCACTTGTTGAATCACCAGGAGCTTAGAAGCCTCAAGTGCTTCACGGCCGTGAATTACAACAGGCACATCGGCCTTCCTGACCTCGGTAAGCGATATCTTTTGCAAATCCACGTGAGTCATTTCACCTGTAATTACATCATGTTGTATTTCTTTCACAACCACGGGGAATTGCTCCCGTCCGGGTAAATTTACAGCAAAGATGGCGTTTCTTCCATATTTTTGAACCGCTATCCTAAAATCAGACAGTTTTATTTTCACC
>JAAZDH010000287.1 GCA_012512865.1 Clostridiaceae bacterium
GTTATATCCCTTATGCCATTTGCCATTTCAATGGCGGTTTGGCTACTCACAGCCCCATATCTTTCCAATGTATCTTTATTAACACCTAGCATATTTATCTTCAAATCATTGCTGTATGATATTACAGAACCTTCAAACACCTTGGAAATACCCGCCATATCCGTCAACTTCTTGGATATAAGCCCCCCGGTGCAGGATTCAGCGATGGAAATCGTAATATTATTATAAATAAGCAAATTTGCTACCACTTCTTCCAATTCCTCGTTTTCTATTGAATAAACGGCATCCCCCAGCCTTTCACGTATCTTGTCAACCACGCTGTCCAGGAGTTTACCAGGCTCCTCCCCCCTGCCACACCTGGCAGTAACCCTGAGCATTACCTCGCCCTCCTTGGCATAAGGAGCTATGGTTGGATTCGTTTGGCTTTCTATAATATCAATAATCCTATTCTCAACCTGGGACTCACCTATGCCAAATATTCTTATATACCTGGATACCAACAGGTGGCCTGATTTTTCCATGAAGTACGGTAAAACGCTTTCTTCAAACATGGGCCTCATCTCCGATGGAGGTCCCGGAAGCAATATAAAAACCTTGCCATTTGACTCAGCAATACATCCTGGAGCAGTGCCGTTCCTGTTTCTTATAACTATGCTCCCCTCCGGCAAATAGGCCTGCTTAATATTATTTTGAGTCATTTCCCTGTTATGCCTTTTAAAAAAAACCTTGATTTCCTCCAATATATCTTCATGAAGCACAAGTTCCTTGCCTAGGAGCCTTGCTATTGTTTCCTTCGTGATGTCATCATTGGTCGGCCCCAGGCCGCCGGTCGTTATAATAACGTCGGACCTTTCCATCGCAATGCTCAAGCACCTTTTCAACCTTTCCGGGTTATCACCCACAACACTGTGAAAATAAACATTAACCCCCACCTCGGGTAGCCTTTGAGAAATATACTGGGCATTAGTGTTAACAATTTGCCCCAGCAGCAATTCCGTACCAATTGCCACTATCTCCGCGTTCATCATCCCATCTCCCAAATAAACCGTATGTTCATATTATACCGCTTCCCCCCTATTCAATCAATAGGTGACACAGGGACGGGGGTAATGTCACTTTAGTCGTGGAAGTCGTCTCACCACATTCCATGTTTAAACCCCATTTTTTGAGGTAAAATATAGGGGTAAAATATAATATTGGCTTGAACAATATAACATTGTTCAAGCAGCGTATTTTGTTTAAAACCAAGGATGCCTTGAAACTTAAACCTGGCACGATAATACATAAAGAAGGTGATTACATATGGATGCCAAGAAAACAACGGCAAAAGTAACAATAATAGGTGCAGGATTTGTAGGTTCTGCTACGGCTTATACATTAATGTTAAGCGGCTTGATATCCGAGATAGCCATTATTGACATCAACGTTGACAAGGCTGAAGGTGAAGTCATGGATTTAAACCATGGGGTGCCATTTGTGAGCCCTGTAAAAATCCACGTTGGGACGTATGAAGATTGCAGCAATTCAGATATTATTATAATATCAGCCGGTGTAAATCAAAAACCCGGTGAAAGCAGGCTGGACCTGTTGAAAAAAAATACAGAAGTATTCAAAAATATAATATCCAATATAACAAGGTACGCAGCTAACAATCCAATTCTACTCGTGGTGACAAATCCTGTGGACATATTGACTTATGTTACTTGTAAAATATCCGGATTCCCGGAAAACAAGGTAATTGGCTCGGGAACAGTCCTTGATACTGCGAGGTTCAGGTACCTCCTGGCATATCATGTTGGAGTTGATGCAAGGAACGTACACGGTTACATAATAGGCGAGCATGGCGACACCGAGGTGGCTGCCTGGAGCATTTCGAATATTGCCGGCATCCCCATAGATGCATATTGTGAAAAATGTAAGAGATGCAAGGACAAAATAAGGCGGGAAGAAATATTTACAGAAGTTAAAAATGCCGCATATAAAATAATTAAAAAGAAGGGTGCAACATATTATGCCGTTGCCCTGTCAGTCAGGAGAATAGTGGAAGCCATCGCAAGGAATGAAAATTCTGTTCTTACTGTATCAAGCCTGTTAAGGGGGCAATACGGTCTGGATGACGTATGTTTGAGCTTGCCCACGATAGTGAACGGTAGGGGGATAGAAGAAGTACTGGAAATCCCCTTGAGTAGCCGGGAAAAAGAATTGCTCAACAAGTCAGCAAATTCCTTGAAAGACGTATTACGAAAGTTGGATTTGCCAGGATAAGCAGCTTCCTTGCAGGTAAGTTGGTTTTATGAATAAATTGGTCTTGTAAATAAGTTGGATCTACAAGAAAAATTAGCTTTATTGTAAATAATATCATAAACAAGTTTGTATATTTTATTAAATATTATCAATGGATTACAATAAA
>JAAZDH010000288.1 GCA_012512865.1 Clostridiaceae bacterium
AATCCTGCCGGGATAATCCCAGCTACCAGCAAGCTTCCTTGCTTTAACCAGGCTCCCGCAAAAGGTGCATCTTCTCAAGTTCGTATTGATTTCTTCCCCGCAATATTCACATATCTTCCCTGTTTTATACAAGCAAACTCCTCCTTTAAAAAAACATGGAATTCACATACTCATCAACAAACTCCCTGGATGATGACAGCTCTACATATTTTATCATGTTTTTTATTTTAATTGCCTCTTCCAGCTGCCCGGCCGATAAAAGGCTTATGCCTGCCCCTGAACCCGCGGCATTCCCGGCTGATATGATTTTCTCCTCCTGTAACCCCGCCGGCAGCAAGCCAATTTTCAAGGCGCTCCTAATGTTTATATAATTGCCGAATCCTCCTGCCAGGTAAACCTTGCTTATGTCCCCTATTCCTATACCCGCTTCTTTCAACAATACTTTTATGCCTGCAGCTATGGCTGCCTTGGCATTCTGCAGTTCCCTTACATCCTTCTGGGTAATGGCAATCTCGTTGAAAGAATGCCCGGCCACGTTCTTTTCAATCACAAAGGAAGCAAGCCCGTCAATCTCTGCCAATCTTGACTTGTAATCCTCGCCCAAGCCGGTTGCTTCGTCAACATCAACAATCCGGCCGGTTTCATCTATGATGCCGGTATCAAGCATGCCCGCTACTATGTCAACTATTCCCGACCCGCATATCCCTATGGGTTTTTCATTACCAATGGTGGTATATCCCAGCTTGTCCCCGAAATAAACTTTGTCTATGGCACCCTTAATCCCTCCAATGCCATTCCGGATATTCGCCCCCTCAAAGGCAGGCCCGGCGGCAGTGGAACAAGAATACATTACTTCCTTGTTTCCAAGGACAATCTCCCCGTTTGTTCCAATATCCACAAGCAGGGATATTTCACCGTTTTTATGAATCCCTGCAGCCAATACAGCCGCTATAGTGTCAGCACCAATATACGCAGAAACCGAGGGTAATATAACTGCCAAACCTCCTTCATTTATATTGATGCCAAGCTCAGTCGCGTTTATGGCTAATATACCGGTATTGACGGGTATAAACGGGGATACGGCAATGTTCCTTGCAGGCAAATTCAGCAAGAAATGCATCATTGTTGTATTCCCCACGAATACAGTAATATACACATCTTCATTTTTTATATTGCTATGCGCCCCCATAATCTTGATTATATCATTTATACACCTGGTAATCTCCATGTGCATTTCATCCTGGCATTCTTTTGAACTGCTGGCATAATCTATCCGGGATAAAACATCCGCTCCAAACTTTCTTTGGGGGTTTAACGCGGAATATGCCTCGAGCCTTTTTCCACTATTTAAGTCATATAAATATGCAGCAATTGTTGTTGTGCCTATATCAAATGCCATGCCATAAAACCTGCTACGGCTGTCTCCCGGTTCAACACCAATAATTTCGTTGATTTCTCCGCCATATTTAGTGATAATGGTTGCCTTGTAATCATCTTTTCTTATTGCTTCCGGCAATTGCCGCATCAACCAGACTGAATTCAGCACGACATTGGAGCCCAGTGCATCAGCAATCCTGCTGGCATCCGGCCTCTGATCATGAATGCTGGCTTTTGCCATTTCCACGTATTCTTTCTTAATTACAGGTTTGACTTCGATGTGGCTTTCTATCCCGGCAACAAGAATATTTGCATCCTGGGTCAAGTCATCCATGTATATTTCAATATCGGATTCTATCCTGTTGTAACAAGCTAACCTATAGCCCATGCTCAAGGCTTTATCTCCAAGGAGGGCTCTTTCCTTTGGTGAAGGATCATCCCAGGTCCCTTTTACTATAACGCGGCATTTGCCGCATCTTCCCTTGCCACCGCACGGGGTGGATATTTCCAGCGAATTCTCCCATAAAAACTCCAGCATATTTTTGCCCGGTTGCACCTTGAATTCATTTACATTCCCCTTGGTATGTACCCTGACAGTAACCATTGCATCTCAACCCCAATTTTTATTTATGCTTAATTGTATTACAATTCTTATTTATACTTAGTTGTATTATTAAATAACAATTGTATATTGTCAATGAAAAAAATACGATTAAATGTAATTCTTCAAAAAAGATTAACCGCGTCCCCTTTGCCTTTTCACGATGCTCCTTGACATATGCTTGCAGGCAACATATAATAACATATAATTAATAATTAAATAACATTTAAATAGCATTTAATTAAATTACAAAGGACTTAGCCGAAACCCGTGACTTCAGTCATGCGGGTAAAAATTTGAAATCTTGGCTTAACATGAAAAAACGGCAGTCAATAGCAAAGGAGAGGTCGTAAAATGCCAGGCCAGGTCAGGACAAGATTTGCTCCAAGCCCTACTGGATACATGCATATAGGGAACTTAAGAACGGCACTGTATGCATACCTAATAGCAAAAAAGTACGATGGCAAATTTCTGCTCCGTATCGAGGATACGGACCAGGAACGTTACGTGGAGGGAGCAATTGATATTATTTACAAGAGCTTGAAATTAGCCGGTCTTAAACACGATGAAGGCCCGGACATAGGCGGCCCCTTCGGGCCTTACGTCCAGAGCCAGCGCAAGGATATATACATGGAATACGCCAAAAAATTGGTAGACCTGGGAGCTGCATATTATTGTTTTTGCAGCAAGGAAAGGCTTGCGGAACTAAAGCAGGGGCAGGAAGCCTCGGGTGATACTCCAAAATATGATAGGTACTGCCTTGACCTTTCAAGGCATGAAGTGCAAAAAAAGCTTGATGAAGGCCATCCATTTGTAATAAGGCAAAAGATACCCGATGTAGGCACTATCTCTTTTACGGATGTTGTTTACGGGACCATAACAGTCAACAGTAACGAGTTGGATGACCAGGTCCTAATAAAATCGGACGGCCTTCCCACCTACAACCTGGCTAATGTTGTTGATGACCACTTGATGCGGATAACCCACGTTGTAAGGGGTAACGAATACCTGTCATCCACGCCAAAATATAACCTGTTGTATGAAGCCTTCGGATGGGAAATCCCTGTATATATTCACTTGCCCTTGATCTTAAGACCTACAGGCCAAAAGCTGAGCAAGAGAGCCGGCGACCCTTCCTTCGAGGACCTGGTTTCCATGGGTTACCTGCCTGAGGCCATTGTCAATTACATTGCGCTGCTGGGCTGGAGCCCCGGCACCACCCAGGAAATATTTTCGCTTGAAGAACTCGAAGAACAATTTACCATTGAAGGTATAAGCAAATCTCCGGCTATTTTTGACATAAAAAAACTGATCTGGCTAAATGGCGAATATATAAGGATACTCCCCCTTGAAGATTTTAACAGGCTTGCCATGCTATATTACAAGGGTGCAATAAAAAATGAGAATATCGACTTCATGAAATTAAGCAAGGTTTTGCAGTTACGGACGGAAGTGCTTTCTTCTATACCCGAAAATGTCGATTTTATTGACAACTTGCCGGAATACGAAACAAGCCTTTATGTTCATAAGAAAATGAAAACAGATGAAAACGTATCCCTGGCAAGCCTTAAGACAGCACTCCCGGTACTGGAGGAATTACAAACATGGGATGAAACCGTCATCCACGATGCCTTGATAAGCCTGGCAGGCGAGATGGGTATAAAAAACAGCCAGCTGCTGTGGCCGGTACGTGTAGCTCTTACCGGCAAGGAGGTAAGCCCGGGTGGTGCAATAGAAATGGCAAGCATCCTGGGCAAGAGCGAGACCATAAGAAGGATTAAAATCGGAATCGAAAAACTTACCAGGTATTAACCGGAAAGCTTTAAAAAATTTAAAAAGAGGTGTTTCCCTTGTCCGACGTCATTTCAAGCGACACTTACTTAAATAATTTTATACAGGATATCATAAACGAGGATTTGCAAAAGAGCGAATATAAATTAAAAATTTATACGAGGTTTCCGCCTGAGCCCAACGGCTACCTGCACATAGGAC
>JAAZDH010000289.1 GCA_012512865.1 Clostridiaceae bacterium
CAATGTTGCTTTAAAATTAGAAAACGGAGTAATAATGAGTTTTAACAAGAACGAGATAGCATCGGCAAAAAGAACTATCAAGTTTTAATTTGAAGGAGGTAATAATTAAGGATGAGTGCGGAATTGATTCACGCCTTGGAGCAACTGGAAAAAGAAAAAGGAATAAATAACGAGCTTCTTATAGATGCCATCGAAGCAGCCCTGGTATCGGCTTACAAGAAAAATTTCGGACCGGCGCAAAACGCCAGGATATATTTTGACAGGGAGACGGGCGAAGTAAAAGTTTTTGCATTGAAAAAAGTGACAATGCAACCCAAGAATGATTTTTACGACATACCGCTTGAGGTGGCAAGGAAAATTGACGTTAACGCTGAAGAAAACGATATGATAGAAGTAGAAGTAACACCGAAAAAATTTGGAAGAATAGCTGCACAAGCTGCAAAACAGGTAGTTGTGCAGAGAATAAAGGAAGCTGAAAGAGGAATCATATTCGAGGAGTATTACAATAAGGAAGGGGATATTGTAAGCGGCATAGTGCAAAGGTACGAGAAGAAAAACGTGATAATAGACCTTGGCAAGGCTGAAGCGATATTGTCTTACCCTGAACAGGTATATGTAGAAGAATATAAATTAAATGACAGGCTTAAGGTTTATGTAGTTGAAGTCAAGAAAACAACAAAAGGCCCTCAAATCATGGTTTCAAGGACTCACCCCATGTTGGTAAAACGGTTGTTTGAGCTCGAGGTCCCTGAAATTCATGATGGGATTGTTGAAATTAAGGGAATAGCAAGGGAAGCCGGCTCAAGGACAAAAATCGCTGTTTTCTCAAGGGATGAAAACGTGGACCCGGTGGGAGCCTGTGTAGGCCACAAGGGGATAAGAGTTCAAGCTGTAGTTGATGAAATAAGGGGCGAGAAAATTGACATAATCAAGTGGAGTGCCAACCCGGCCGAATATATTTCAAGCAGCTTAAGCCCTGCAAAAGTGCTAAGGGTTGATGTAAATGAAAGTGAAAAAAGCGCAAGGGTTATAGTGCCGGATTATCAATTGTCACTTGCCATTGGCAAGGAAGGCCAGAATGCCCGCCTGGCTGCAAGGCTTACAGGATGGAAAATCGACATCAAGAGTGAATCCCAGTTGCGGGAAGAAATCGAACAGCAATTATTAAATTATAATGCCAACTATAAACCTGATGAGGAGGAAGAATAACAAGGGCGAAGTTGAAGAATAAATATGAAGGGATTTGCACGGGAGCGTGTTAAATATGAAGTTTAAGAAAGTGCCCATGCGGATGTGCCTTGGGTGCAGGGAATCAAAACCCAAAAAAGAACTTCTAAGGATAGTGAAAAACAAGGAGAATGTTATATCCATTGATGATACCGGTAAAGCACATGGCCGTGGTGCCTACGTGTGCAAGCGGAAATCATGCCTTGAAAAGACAATTAAAGGCAGGAAACTGGAAAAAGTATTTGAAAAAGCTATTGATCCCGGGCTATATGATATGTTGAGGATGCGAATGGAGGATGTGGATGAAGAATAGGATGTGCATTTTGAAGAGATTTATAATAACTGTAATGATGTTGGCACTGGGGGTGTAATGTAATATGAGTAAGTACAGGATTTACGAACTTGCAAAAGAATTAAACACTACGAGTAAAAGGTTAATAGAGAAATTGGCCGAAATAAACATTACGGTTAAAAACCATATGAGCTACATTGACGAAGAGGAAATGAAAGCTTTATATAAGCATATTGGTGTGATATCCCATGACCAGGAGGGCAAAGATGATGCCGGGAAAAACCCTCCTGCCGTTACTGTTACACCCCGCCAAACCATGATAGAACAAGGTAAAATAAAGGAAAGCACTATAAAAAGCAGTACTCCGCGTATAATAAGAACCAGGGAGATAATTATAGATGACAGGGATAAAGGTGATATCCAAAAAGAGGATATTCCCGGGCGCGGCAAGGGCGAAACAAAGAAAGGAAGAAAATATGGCGGCATAAAGGTTAGCGTAGCAGGGTCAGGGCTGCGGGCCGGGTTTGTAAGAGATACAGGGCCTGTCGTAATCAAGAAAAAGGAGCAGCCGGTAAAGGAAGATAAATCGCAACCCGGGAAGCAGGATGAAGATCATGTTGCAGCCCGCCGCACAGAAGAGGAAGAATTGCCAAGGGATGCCAGGGATAAAGTTGTTGAAGCTGAAAAAGCAGGGAAAGAAAAGGGCGTTGATGTCCCCGGGGTTAAAAAGGAAATCCAGGAGAAAACACCGGAAACTGTAACTGTAACGGGTGAAACAAAAGAAAAAGTAAAGGATAAGGATAAAGGTAAGGTTAAGGAAATAAAAGTAGAAACAAAGGTTGCAGAAACCAAAAAGAAAAGTGAGAAGGAAGAAATCAACCGTGAACATGGGGAAGAAGTAAAGCACCCGGATACTGTTAATATTGATGTACAAAGTCATATTCAAGGCAAGGTTGAACAAATTGGACAAATTGCAGGTTATGATATTAAAGGTAAAGAAGAACAAGATATTGCTTATGCCGGAAAAAAAGCGGAATACAAGCGTGAAACCAGGAAAAAAGAAATTTATGATTATGATTACGATTATGAAAAAACCACGGATGACGATTATCGAAGCAAGGATTTTGACAAGGGTAAAAAGCGTGAACAGAAAAGGGATATACCTAAAATATCCCCCGCAGCAAGCAGAAAGAAGAAATTTAAGGCACATGAAATAGTAATCGATAAAAAGAAGGATATTTCAGAATTAATAACGGAAGATATTTTAGTTGATGAATCCTTTGACGAGCAAAATGTTAAAAGGGTGTCAAGACCTAAACCACAGGATAAGAAAAAGGCTGCCAGGGAAGATGCCGCACCTGTTGAGTACCAGAAGCACGTAATAACGACTACAGCAGCAACGGTAAAATTACCTGAAAAAATAATTGTAAAAGAACTTGCAGAAATTTTAAAGAAAACTGCTGCAGATGTTATTAAAAAGTTGATGGAACTGGGAGTCCTGGCTACCGTCAACCAGGAAATAGATTTTGAAACTGCGGCTATAGTAGCTGATGAGCTTGGAATTAAAGCTGAGAAAGAAATTACCGTTAATGAAGAAGACATATTGTTTGAAGATGAAGAGGATAATACCGAGGATTTGGTGCCTAGACCCCCGGTGGTTACCGTTATGGGTCACGTGGACCATGGGAAAACATCCCTGCTTGATGCCATAAGGAAAACAAATGTCACTGAAAGCGAAGAGGGAGGCATAACGCAGCACATAGGAGCTTATACTGTCAATGTAAATAATAGAAAAATTACTTTCCTGGACACACCGGGGCACGAGGCATTTACTGCCATGAGGGCCCGCGGGGCGCAGGTAACGGATATAGCCATACTTGTGGTAGCTGCCGATGACGGTGTAATGCCGCAAACAATAGAGGCCATTAATCATGCAAAGGCGGCAGGTGTGAGCATAATTGTTGCGATAAACAAAACTGATAAACCGGGAGCAAACCCGGAAAGGGTTAAACAGCAGCTGACAGAACGTGGACTTTTACCCGAGGAGTGGG
>JAAZDH010000290.1 GCA_012512865.1 Clostridiaceae bacterium
ATCCAGGATGCTATTAGTGAGCTGGAAAGAATCGTGCAGGCACTGGAAAAGGGAGAATTGCCCATCGAGGAATCCATCGAGTATTTCCAGAGAGGTGTAAAGCTGTCCAAGTATTGCAGCAAGAAGTTGGACGAAATCGAGAGGAAAATAACCATGTTAATCGAGGAAGAGGATGGCAATATAAGGGAAGAAGTCTTTGCCTTAAAGGAGAAGGATAGCATTAATGATGAATTGTAGTAAAAGGATGGAATTTGAAGCAAAATATGAAGTGTGGGTAAAATATATAAATGATGCCTTGTCAGGAATCATAACCGAAAACGAAACCCCTGCAAAAAGCATATACAGCGCCATGAGATACAGCCTTATGGCAGGCGGAAAAAGAATAAGGCCCGTATTGTCACTGGCCGTATGTGAAATGCTGGGTGGAAAGATTGAAGATATCCTTCCTTATGCTTGTGCAATAGAAATGATACACACTTATTCCCTTATCCATGATGATTTGCCTGCCATGGATAATGATGACTTCAGGCGTGGCAAGCCTACAAATCACAAGGTTTACGGGGAGGCCAGGGCAATTCTTGCAGGCGATGGGCTTCTCACCTATGCATTCGAGTTAATGACCGGGAGCATGCTGGATGCTTTGAACAACGGCACGGCGGATATTGACAGCCTTAAGAGGAGAATACAGGCAGTT
Source organism: Clostridiaceae bacterium (assembly GCA_012512865.1). GTDB lineage: Bacteria > Bacillota > Clostridia > Acetivibrionales > DUMC01 > Ch48. The sequence goes on from JAAZDH010000290.1 coordinate 695, forward strand.
TATTATATCGCAAGGGCGGCAGGAGTTTCCGGCATGATAGGCGGCCAGGTTGTTGATATAGAATCGGTGGATATGATTATCGAGCCGGAAGTGCATGAATTTATGAACAGGTGCAAAACGGGAGCCCTGATAAAGGCAGCGATCATGGTGCCTGTAATAATAACAGGGCAGGACAAGGATGTCATGGATTGCCTGGAAAAGTACTCTGACAGCATAGGACTTGCGTTCCAGGTAAAGGACGATATCCTTGATTCGGAAGGCAGCATGGAGTTGCTTGGGAAAAGGACCGGGCGGGATGTGCAGGAGAAAAGGTCGACTTCTGTAACGTTGCATGGGCTTGATGAAGCAAAAAATAAACTTGATTGTTTAATCCGGGAGGGAATAGCGGGCCTTGAAAGGTTTGGAGAAAAGGCTGATTTTCTGAGGTGCTTGGCGCTCTACATTAAAGATAGGGAAAAATAAAGAGAGGGAAAATGAATAAAGAGAGAGATTAAAAAATAAAGGTGTTTATTAAAATGTACAGAATTTGAGATTAAGCTACATAAAGCTAATAATATTGAGTATCGTTATGACAAGGTATTAAAAAAAGCGAGAAAGGCCCAGGAAGCCTGAATATAGGCAGGGCACGTTATTGTAACAGGTTTTGTTTTAGTGTAGAATGTAAACTGCTATGGGTTATGTATTAACAATAGCCTATAGAATCAATATATTGCAAGATAAAAGGCAGGGTGGCGCAGTATTCTAGTCGGGAATGCCGCTTTCGAAGACGGGCCTAAAAATCCGTTAAGGGCATATCGATGAAGTTCCTGGTGGCGGCTTGCTACGCCCAGTGGTGGGCTGGTGCTGGGAGTTAAGGTTTAGGGGCTGCCTGCAATGGCATGCAGTGATAGACCCCTTTACCGTGGAGACCCTTCCTTGTAGGAAGAGTGCCGTCTCAAGTGAAAGCAGACGGCATATGCCTACGAGATGGGATTAAACCTGTTATGCGGTACCTGAAAGGTGCTGTGTACAGTGTAGCCTGCCTTGAGTGAGTTTGGTGGATAACAGATCAGGTGGGGATATATTGGCCGATATATCCACATCATTGCTGCTTGAAACCAAGCTTGCAAAAGAGGCTAGGGAGTGGTCGTTCTCGGTGAGGAAATCTCCTAGACTGTTCATGCGGAGGTATATTGAGGATTGCAGTGTGGACTAAGTGGTAATCAGGCCTTGCCACTGGTAACATGGCAACTGGATATTTAAAAGGGAACTGCTGGAATGGCGACATTCCAGTATATCCAGGGGAAAGCCTGCCTGACCTAAGCCGCAAAATTTACTCAATATATCGCCACCCTTGTAACCTTTAAAAGGTATAATCAGCAATTTAAAAAAGTATAATCAACAAATAACAAATACAATGAATATAATCAACGGAGGTTTTTCCCTCGGTGGACGATAGTTCAAAATCAAGTGAAAATGATAAAAATGCCTTAAACGGCATGAAATTATTAAACGAAAGAAAAGTACGGTTCAAGAAGAACCTGGTGGGGGAAAAAGAAAAGAACAAAAAGTGGATAATCCTGATAACACTTATATCTTTTTTAATGTCAGTTTTTTTCCTTGCGGTATCGGAATTGATACTTCAAAGTGCAAGCAGTTTCATTGCTTTTGTTACCGTATTTGTTATTATCTTAATAGGTATAGTTTTTGACATAATTGGAATTGCCATTACCGCAGCCGATGAAGCACCATTTCATGCGATGGCGTCAAGAAAGTATTTTGGTGCAAGGCGCACCTTGAAGTTAATAAGAAATGCCAACAAGGTATCCAGTTTTTGCAATGATGTTGTAGGAGATATATGCGGGATAATAAGCGGTACGGCGGGTGCGCTGATCGTAGTGAGAATATCACAGGCCAAAAGCATGATGGAATCGTTATTGTACGGGTTGCTGGTAAGCGGGATTATTGCAGCCATTACGGTTGGGGGCAAGGCCATGGGAAAAACCATTGCAATATCAAACAGCAACTATATAGCATACAGGGTGGGGGTTGTATTGGAATTTGTCAATAGTAAAATAAAAATAGAGTTATCTAAAGATGAAAATAGAAATAATAACAACAAAAAGAAAAGGGGTAATAAAACTGGCAGGAATTCTAGATAGAATAAACAACCCTCAAGACATAAAAGAGCTTAATTTTTCAGAACTGGATAAACTTGCGGCTGAACTCAGGGAATTTTTAATAGAGCATGTGTCGGAAACAGGAGGGCATATAGCATCCAACCTGGGAATTGTCGAACTTACTCTTGCTCTTCATAAGATTTTTACCACCCCGGATGACAAGATGATCTGGGATGTCGGCCATCAGACCTATGTTCACAAAATAATCACCGGAAGGAAAAACAATTTCAATACTCTGAGAAAATATGACGGGCTTGCAGGCTTCCCCAAAACATCGGAAAGCCCGCATGATTTTTTTAATACGGGACACAGCAGCACTGCTATATCTGCCGCCCTTGGTTTTGCCAGGGCAAGGGATTTAAAGAAGGAGCGCTATTCCGTGATAGCTGTTGTTGGTGACGGTGCACTGACGGGCGGCATGGCTTTTGAAGCCCTTAATGATGCAGGCCGTTCTGCCTCGGATATAATAGTGGTCCTGAATGATAATGAAATGTCAATAGCAAAAAATGTAGGGGGGCTTTCCAGTTATTTAAGCCATATAAGGTCCGAGCCCATTTATTTTAAAGCTAAAGAGGATTTAGATTTCATCCTGAGTAAAATACCTGCAATCGGGAAAAGCGCGTCAAAAATGCTTAGCATGGCAAAAGGCACGATAAAATACATGATATTACCGGGTATTATTTTCGAGGAACTCGGGTTTAAATACCTTGGCCCAATTGACGGGCATAGCATACAGAAGATGGCGGATGTGTTTTCAAGGGCAAAAAATATGAAAGGCCCCATATTTATTCATGTATGTACTCAAAAAGGGAAAGGGTATCCTTTTGCCGAAGAGAAACCAGATAAGTATCACGGGATATCTCCATTTGAAGCGGAAACCGGTGAAGTGAAGGTTAATAACGGCCCTTGCTTTTCCGATGTGTTTGGGAGCGAGCTGGTCAAGCTGGCAGAGGAGAATAAGGATATCGTGGCTATTACTGCTGCCATGCCGCATGGTACAGGCCTTAACATGTTTTCCGAGAGATTCCCGGAAAGATTTTTTGACGTAGGGATTGCCGAACAGCATGCGGTCACATTTGCTGCAGGGCTTGCTTCAAACGGACTTAAACCAGTGGTGGCCACATATTCTTCTTTTTTACAGCGGGCTTATGACCAGATATTGCATGATGTTTCCCTTCAGAATCTTCACGTGGTCCTGGCCGTTGACAGGGCTGGTATCGTCGGGGAAGACGGTGAAACCCACCAGGGTATATACGATATATGTTACATGAGGCACATGCCCAATATAACGATGCTGGCCCCCGTGGATTACACGGAATTGGCCTCCATGTTGAAATATGCCGTCCTTGAACATAAGGGACCTGTTGCAATAAGGTATCCAAGGGGTACGGGGAGCGTAAAGATTTCCCGTGAAATAGCAGAAATCCATAATGAAGTGGTATTTGATAATGCTGGCAATGAAAAGACCATCCAGGGTTCCTCCATGATGCCCGTAGAATATGGCAAGGGCGTGTTGTTGAAGGAGGGTAAAGACTTGACCATGTTGTCGGTTGGAAACATGGCGGGGGTTTCTCTCAAGGCGGCCAAAAAGCTTGAAACCATGGGGATTTCAGTAGAAGTGATAAATCCGAGGTTTATAAAACCGATGGATGAAGGCTTGATATTGGATTCTTGCATTAAAACGGGGAGAATTGTTACAATTGAAGATGGAGTGGTGGATGGGGGGTTTGGAAGCAGCATACTTGAGATGCTTAATAGAAAAGGCATTACCATTGGCAAATGTAATACAAGTACCCGGAAGAAACAGCATGGCAAGTGTGTGGAGGTCAAGATGCTTGGATTCCCAAATGAGCCGATTCCTTGCGGTTCCAGGGAAACCCTCTACAAGAAATACGGGCTGGATGTTGACTCCATAGTTGATACGGCAATAAAGCTGGTATATAGCAGTAAAGCCGGTAACACCGGTAAAGCTGATATGCAGCAATAAAGCCAGTACGTATCAATATAGTCGGCATGGACCGTTATGGTTGATATAGAGCAAAAAAATTGGTATGCAACAATAAAGTTTATACAAACCAACAAAGCTAATATACATAAATAAAGCTGTTATGTAGCAATAAAGCTTATATGCAGCAATAAAGTTAACACGCACCGATAAAGCAGGTGCAGCAGTGAAAGTATAAAATAGTACTATTATTACCTACGTTATTATTATCGGTGAAGGGAAGGCAGCGGTTGGAAAAGGAAAGACTGGATGTTTTGCTTTTTAAAAAGGGATATTCGGACAGCAGGGAAAAAGCACGAAGATTAATTATGGCTGGGAATGTACTTGTAAACGGCATTAAGGAAGACAAGCCGGGAGCGAGATTTGAACCTTCTGTCAATATAGAAATTAAGGGGAATGAAATTCCATATGTTAGCCGCGGAGGCCTTAAAATTGAAAAAGCACTGAAGTTTTTTAATATTGACTTGAAGGGAAAGGTTGCCATTGATGTCGGGGCATCCACCGGGGGTTTTACAGATTGCATGCTGAAAAACGGGGCGTCAAGGGTAATTGCAATCGATGTGGGTTATGGCCAGATGGCATGGAAATTGAGGAATGATGAACGGGTTAAGCTGATGGAACGTACAAATATAAGGAATATTAAACCTGGTGACATAGAGGTTGTTGCAGATTTTGCCGCAATAGACGTTTCGTTTATATCGCTTAAAAAAGTAATTCCTGTTGTTGCCGGATTGATAGGAGACAAGGGGGAAATCGTGTGCCTTGTAAAACCGCAATTTGAAGCAGGGCGCGAGAAAGTTGGGAATAAAGGGGTGGTGCGTGACCCGGTGGTACACCTGGAGGTTTTAAAAGAAATCATTTCATTTGTAAAAAATAACGGGCTTTATGTAAAAGGTTTGACTTATTCCCCGGTAAAGGGGCCCGAGGGAAACATTGAATACTTGTTATACATTTCAAAAGTAAATGGGTCCGCTAATGGAAATGCCGTGACAGGTGATGATGCAAGGGAGGTTGTAACCCAATCCCACGATAGCTTGGATAAAGGCTGACAGCATCCCGGGCAGCGGATGGTGATAACATGGGTAAAAGCTAACGGCAGCCCGGGAAAGGGCAGGGCAATAAGACGAAAAACAAGACAGGAAAGATACATGTGGATAACAGGATAGGTGGATAACAGGATAATAGTAAACATTACAGGGAGTGATGAGAATGGAAGCAAAAGGGTCAAAAGCAGTTAACCGTTGGTTAATAGCAGCAGCCGGGGTCTTGCTGCAAATGTGTCTCGGCACCGTATACGGATGGAGCGTTTTCACAAAGCCGCTGGAGGTTATGAATGAATGGAACAGGACAGAAGTTACCCTGGCTTTTACAATAGCAATAGGCGCAATTGGCATATCTGCAGCATTTGGAGGGATGATCCTTAATAAAATCGGCCCTAGGTTTCTAAATTTAATCGCTGCAGTTCTTTTCGGCATTGGAACGGCTTTAACCGGGCTTGCTGTGGATAAAAGGTCGCTTGCGTTGATGTACATTACATATGGATTTATCGGCGGAACTGGTATAGGCATGGGTTATGTCACGCCCATCTCCGTGCTCGTAAAATGGTTCCCGGATAGAAGGGGGCTGGTTACGGGCATGGCAATCATGGGGTTTGGATTTGGAGCGTTTTTTATGACTTCTTTTACCCCTTCATTAATAGATAGTATTGGGATTAGTTACACTTTTTATTTGCTTGGATTGATTTTCTTCATAATTATCATGGCATCATCCATAGTAATGGTGAATCCTCCAGCGAGCATGAAACAGTCAAAACAAGAACAGGAAGCAATAAACGGTGATTCCCTGGAGATTACACTTTCTGAAGCCATCAGGATGAAGCAGTTTTGGTTCTTCTGGTTGATGCTGTTTGTTAACATATCGGCAGGGATTTCCCTGATTTCTCAAGCCTCCCCGATGGTTGAGGATATTTACGGGCAAACTGCAACACAGGCAGGTATAATCGTAGGAATATTTTCAATTTTCAACGGACTTGGAAGGCTAATCTGGTCGGCAATATCCGACGTAATTGGAAGAAAGAAGGTATTCATACTTCTTTTCGCAACCCAGGCAATTGTGTTTTTTATCATTCCGAGGGCAAGCAATCTTATCGTTTTTGTCATCCTGGCCTGTTACATATATGCATGTTACGGTGGCGGCTTTGCCACGATGCCTGCTTTTGCCGCCGATGTATTTGGCACGAAGCACATCGGCGCTATTTACGGCTGGATTTTGACTGCATGGAGTGCAGCGGGTGTTGCAGGGCCTATCATGTACTCCAGGATAAGGCAGGCAACTCAAGGTTATTCACAGGCGCTGGTTATAACTGGCATATCGCTAATCATATCACTGTTGTTGCCAATATTTATACAGGATGAAAAGAAGTGAGGTGAAAGTACTTCCTCGGCTAATATAGTCGCTGCGACAACGCATTGTAATGCTCAAGGCTGGCGAAAAAATCCTACCCGTCACACTCGCCGTCCATGGCTCGGGTGACGGCTCGCCGCATCCATGCGGCGAATTACGGATTTTTTCTGGCCTTAAGCAAAACAATGCGTAAGTCTCGCTCAAATATTAGCCTTAGGAAGTACTTTCGCCATTAGGAGAGAAGGTAAGGTGAGCGGACTTAAGGTTATATGGAACCCGAATAGAATCCGGGTGATGAGTTTGGATATCCATGCGGCGAATTACGGATTTTTTCTGGCCTTAAGCAAAACAATGCGTAAGTCTCGCTCAAATATTAGCCTTAGGAAGTACTTTCGCCGGGGGTAGGATTAAGGTAGCTTGTGTTAGGCTTAGTAAGTCTTCTTGCCATGTGGTTAGGAGTCAGGGTGGTTAAGGTTATCATGGACGAGGATTACCACCATGAAGCTATGGTTAAGGTGGGTGGAGTTTATGAGGTGACACTACCCCCGTCCCCATGTCACATCCCCGTGTCGAGTTAGGTTTTATTTGACTTAGTTTTACATGTTCTATATAATAAAATTTGATAAGGTGGCTGGTATTCAGGTTTGTGCTTTTTGCGGGTAAATGCATGGTTGGAATTGTTGGGTATTGTTTTTGCGCGGATGAAAGGATACTGGTATGAAGACTATAGGCGTTTTTGTTAACAGGAATAGGGATAAGGGCTTCAAGTATACCCGGATTCTCCTGGAAAGCATGCGTGACAAGGGTATAACGGTTTTGTTGCCGGCTGGTATAGTAAAGGAGATTTGTGCAGGGGAGAATGGCTGCTGTGAAAGCTGTGTTGAAGCAAAGGATGACGATGATGTTTTTACAAGTGCCGACCTGGTTATATGCCTTGGAGGGGATGGGACTTTTCTCAAGGTTGCCCGCAAGGTTTATAAAAAAGGTATCCCCGTATTGGGGATAAATCTTGGGAACGTGGGTTTTCTTACGGAAATTGAAAGAGATGATATAAAAGGCGCTGTGAACAAGCTGGTGGACGGGGAATACACTATTGAGGAAAGAATGATGCTAGATACGTCAATAATAAGAAACAGAAGCGTTGTTAAGGAAGATACGGCCCTGAATGATGTTGTTATTTCAAGGGGTGCGCTGTCGAAAATATTGCACTTGAAGACCTATATAAACGGCGAATTTGTAGATATGTTCCCCGGGGACGGGGTTATCGTGTCCAGCCCCACGGGCTCAACAGCTTATTCATTATCTGCAGGGGGACCGATTGTTGAACCGAATATAGACTTGATTATTATAAGTCCCATATGCCCGCATATACTTTATTCCAGGTCGATTGTCACGGCAAGCGACAGGGTGGTCAAGGTTGTCGTGGACGAGGATTACCACCATAAAGCCATGGTTACGGTGGATGGCCAAATGGGGTGCAAGATACGGGGCGGGGATGCAATTAATGTAGTGAAATCAAGGCATAGGATAAAACTTGTGAGAATACACCCGCAGAATTTCTTTGATGTTTTAAGAACTAAAATCTATTTCAGGGGTGAGAGTGTAAGGAAAGATGAAATACAACAGGCATGCCAGGATTCTTGAGATAATTGAAAAGAATGAGATTGAAACCCAGGAGGAACTTGTGGACAAGTTAAGGCAAGAGGGTATGGATGTTACCCAGGCAACTGTATCCAGGGATATAAAAGAATTAAGGCTTGCCAAGGTCCTCACTGAGAGCGGGAAATCCAAATACGTATCCATGGTTCAAAGTGATAGCGAAATCTCGGGCAAGTTGATGAGAGTGTTTACTGAAGCTTACGTTTCAGGGGATTATGCAAATAATATAGTTATAGTGAAAACACTTCCGGGTATGGCCCAGGGCGTGGCGTCGGCGATAGATTCCCTTCATTGGCCGGGAGTCTTGGGCACGATTGGTGGCGATGATACAGTAATGGTTGTTTGCAGGGCTGAATTGATTGCAGAGAAATTAGTGGAGAAAATCGCCCAAATTCTCAAGCGATAAATAATAAAAACCAAAAAGATTTTATGCCAGCGAGGTCGTATAAATGTTATTGCGGCTTGAAATTCGAAACATAGCGCTGATAGAAGAGGTCAAGATAAACTTTGACGAAGGTTTGAACGTCCTTACGGGGGAAACGGGCGCAGGTAAGTCGGTCATCATTGATTCCATCAATATTCTCCTGGGTGAGAGGTTTTCAAGAGATTTAATCAGGACAGGCCAGGATAGGGCATTGATAGAAGCAGTTTTCCAGGCGGACAATGACAGGATGATAGAATTATATGAAAAATACGGCATTGAGCCTGAAAGCGACGGGACCTTGGTTATATCCCGCGAGTTTAACATTTCCGGGAGAAGCATCTGCCGGATAAATGGAAGGCTGGTAACGGTATCCGCTATCAAGAAAATAGGCGGTTATCTCATAGACATGCACGGGCAGCATGATAACCTATCACTTCTAAGAAACGAGACCCATATCGAGTTGCTGGATGCCTTCGGGGGAGAAAGGATACAGGTTTTGAAAAGGCGATACAAGGAGCTTTATGAAAAGAGAAAAAATGTCATGAACCGCTTGCAGGAGCTGCTGGGGGACGAAAAGGACAGGGAAAGGAAAATTGATTTGCTAAGGTACCAGGTTGATGAAATAAGAAAAGCAAGGTTATCAATTGGAGAAGAGGATGATTTAAACAGGCAAAAGGTTATCCTTGCAAATGCCGGTAAAATAAAGGAAACACTATCTTCCGTTTACGAGACACTTTTCGAGGGGACCCGGGTAAAACCCTCATGTTTTGACGATATTGGCGAGGCGATATCAAGGCTTAATGATATTTCGGGTTACGATGAGAAGTATAAGAGGATTGCCGGGATAATGGAGGATATTTATTACCAGCTTGAGGATGCAAGGGAGGAAATAAGGAGGGAAAGGGACAGCGTTGAGTACAACCCTTACTTGCTGGAGCAAGTTGAAGAAAGGCTGGACTTGATTTTTAAGCTTAAAAGAAAATACGGGGATACAATCCAGGAAATTTTACAGTATTGCAAAAGAAGCGAAGAGGAACTGGAGAGAATTATAAGAAGCGATGAATACATAAGGG
>JAAZDH010000291.1 GCA_012512865.1 Clostridiaceae bacterium
GCTTGACACCGCGAACATGAAAAGATATTCACGCATGGAAATACATGATGACCTGGTATATTTTCTTGAAACAGAAAATGATGAATTATACTGCCTGGATTTAAAGAGCCCGGCTGCACAGGTTGGTGTCAGCAAATCCCTGAAAATTGGTTTTACTTGGGGCACTGTCGATTCATATGATTTAAGGGAAGCCCAGGCGGTATTCGTAAATAAAAACCCGGAAGTACAGGTTTATTATACTAGTTTTAGCATGGATTCGCCTATTTCAAAAACAAAGCTAATGGCAGGCGAGGAACTGGATATTGTTTCCGTGTATAGTTTTTTCCTCCATGATTTTATTGCGTCCAATGCTATTGCAGATTTATCCGGCTTTGATGACCTTGTCTCAGCAATGAAACATGAAGACGTACTAGATGGATTATATGATTTTTCTTCAATAGATGGATTTCTATTTGGAATTCCCGTACATTTTTATCCCCATGCCCTATTGGTAAATTCAGAGCTTAGGAAAGAGTTAAATATTGAATTGCCGGACCAAAACTGGACCTGGCAGGATTTTTACAAGTACGCGAAAAAGGTAAGGCAGGATTTAAACGGCAACGGGAAAAAGGACACCTACATAATGAGAGTAGATAAAAACTACCCGTTATTCCTGGAATCATGCCTGTGCGAGTATATAAGCAAAGTAACCGGCAAGGTGGATTTTAACAGTGAATCGTTTATAAGCCTGCTCAAGCTGTGGAAGAAGATGTGCGATGAAGATTTAATCGGCCCGGGAAGTTTTGGGTCAAGAGGTAAACTAGATGATACTATCCTGTTTTCTCTTGATTCTGCAGGTAATAACATGGGTTCTAAAGAATATACATATTTGCCCGCCCTTAACAGTAAAAAGAAGGTATACCCCGCCGAGGTAGTATTTTTATGTGTCAGTTCCACATCGAAAAATACTGAACTCGCGGTTGAATTTTTAAAAATTTACTTGTCAAGGGAAGTACAGGAAGCAATGGTTTATACTAATATAAGCTATATCTGCAAGGATTTTTCTATTTACAAAAAACGGCTGGAGGAACTTAACAGCCTGGAACCGCTAAATGCTATTAACGAGCAAATTTACAAGAATGTGCTAAAGTATGCCGTCCCCATGTCATACCCGGCAGATTTGAGAATATTCATAACACACGAGGTAATGCCGGAATTCATGTCCGGGAAAATCACGGCAGAGGAGGTAGCAAAGCAGATACAGGAGAAAGCGGAGATGATGGTTAGGGAGTGATTCTAAAGAAATTAGTTACTCCCCAACCATCATTTGAGCTTTTTTGTGAATAAGAGATGCTAATTCTTCTGCTGTAATTTTATCATCGTAATAATCCATTATAATATTATTTACATATATATTAATATATCAAGTTCATCTCTAAAAACATGTGGCTTGCTATACTTAAATATAGTATTAAGGAGTATAAAATTATCACTGCATGTTAAATTAGGAGGTTCTCCCCGGTATAGAATTGCAGCTTCAGCAGTATCATAAAATGAACGTTCTTTATAAAACCCGTTGATTCCATAACCATAATTTATTCTCTGTACTTCATCGGATAGGTATATTTCCAAAGAATCCAAACATTCGTTTAGATTTATTGCTTTTTTGTTCACCATGAAAAAGCTTATATAATTGTTATATATCCTTTTACTTTTTAAAGTTGGCTTGCAAATATAAGTATCGTCTCCAACGCAAGTCCCAAAATCCCAAGCTTTATACATAAATAAAATATAGTCTTTTTCTATACGGTGGTGGGTGTTTTCAACGAGATCCTCCTTATAGATTTTTTTCCATAACTTGAGGGGATTGATAAATTCTTCGGTGTTGTAATCTGCAGTTTTCTGGTAAACATCAAAGTATATAGAATTATACTGATACATAAAGAAAGGAGGAGTCATCATCAATTCAACTATATATGTATCTGTCTTGCCATCCCCGTTTAAATTCCTTCTTGCTTCCTTAGCGTATAAATAAAAATCATCCCATGTCCAGTTTTCTTCAGGATAATCAAGTTTTAGAGTATCCATCAGCTCTGTATTTACTTTCCATGCATCCGTGACAACAAAAAAAGGCACCCCGAAAATTTTACCATTGTATGAAAGGCTGTCTTTCAGACCATCAAACATTAAGTTGAATTTTTCAGCTATTCCAGGGCAGTTATTCAGGTCGTAAAAAAAGTTATTGATTATCAAAGATTCCGGCATATCCATACTTTTCACTAAAAGCATCCCTATATCATCCATCTGGCCGGACATTAGTTTTGTCAACAGTAAACGGTGGCCTTCTGCATAGATCGGTCCATAGACCTGAAAGAAGAATCGAGCCCCGGGATTCTTTTTTTGTAAATATCCATGGCTCTTTTTATTGGCTAATAATTATCAATTGAACTATCCATCATTATTGCAATATTAATATTACTCACCGTGTTTTCAAGTTCCTTGCTTTTATCAATCTTGTATACCTGTTTTTCTGCAATATTAGAGACAATAAGCATCTTGTTATGAATTCTTATATTTTAAACGATGCATTGTCATTATAATATATTGTTTCCACTTCTACATCCTTGCTGTCATTATCCAATATTTTAATCCTTTTAATGTAATTCCCGCTTGTAAAATATAATGAATTGTCGTCCGGATCATGGCAAACATCCGTCGGACTCAGTGAAGAAATTTTCAAGTCGTACTTTTCGGCAACTTCCATTTTCTTTGATGTTATATATAACAAATTTATCTTCATAACTATTACGAACAAGGAGAATTGAATCCTTTCCATACCTGGTAAATGACCTGATGTCTTCAAGCTCAAGCATTGTTTTTTCACCTGTGTTTATATCATATACTGCAATATACCAGTTGCCAGATTTAGAATTAACGAAATGAAGGAAAACTTTATCACCAATACACAGGATTTTCTGACCATATCCTTTATCTACGGGGTACTCTTTTATTAACGTGCCTTTGTTATCAAAATATTTTAATGTTAATGACCCATCATCAAGAGCAAATATTTTATCTACTTCTATTCCAATTATTCTGCACAATTTAAGATTATCCACGATAGTATCCCATTTGCCGGACTCGTCATTATATATATAGGTATTTTCTTTATCTGCAACGTATATGTTTCCCTCTTTGCTTTTCTCGTCAACAGCCATATCCATAAGGATGTTTGAATTGCTGAAATTAATCACCTGCATGCCATTCTGACGTTCGCTTAAATCTTTGCCGGTCAAGGCAGTGTTCTCACCGATAACGTTATCCCCGGCATCTTGCTGTTTATCTGCATCTTTTCCATTGCATGATGTTAATATTAGAGCAAATAAAATAAAAACCAAAAACACTGAGAGAACATGTCTTCTCAATAAAACCACTCCTTATCTGATATACAAGTCAAGTAAGAAGCCATTTCCATTTATATTTCAATCCCGATACAATTTTTTGTACGTTTATATATTTTAGAACAACCAGCTATCAAGTATAGCAAGGATAAAACTGGCCATGGCTTCTTACTTATACTATCATTTGACAGCTAGATAATAAATTTTTATCTTTTGTTTACA
>JAAZDH010000292.1 GCA_012512865.1 Clostridiaceae bacterium
GAAAAGAAACGAATAATTTCGTCTTTTCTTGCAATTACCATATCGTATGTCTTCTTAAGGCTTTCATATTGCATAAAGATTTCATAATGTGATTTATACACTCGCAATCACCTCCTGTATATATTCTGTAGCAGGCAAGTTGAAGTGTCTATGTACAAATCAATTGCAATATCATGATTTTTTAACTATAAATCTTTTTTGCAAACCTGCCGTTTACCATCTTTTCCTCAATTACCAGCTAGGGCTGGAAATGAGTGTTCTTCACATATCTTAGCTTGAAGATATAGTAAAAATACTGGGGCGAATATGAAGCCTTAATCCAGCCAACCGGTGAAAAGACAAGCTTCACCGGGAAACTGCCGCTTGGATATGACAGGGCTGCATCATTGCAGGATTGCGGTATTATTAGCATATTGATTTCTTTAATATTATCTGGTAGAATACTTTATAAAATAAAAGCGGAACGCTGCCGAGTCAACCTGTTTGACTCAATTGAACCTAAGTTTTCACCAGGAAGCAGATTACGGGAGCTTTTTCGCCACCAAAACGGTGAAAAAGCTTTTTTGATATGGTATTTAGTATTTAGATAGTACTTAGTGCTTAGTTAGTATTTAGGAATAGAAGAAAGTTAAACCGCAAGGAGGATGTGGAATGGCTAACAACGACTATAATCCTAAGGATATCGAGAGAAAATGGCAGGATATTTGGGAGCGGGAAGAGGCTTTTATGACCGGGAACGACAAATCGAAACCAAAGTATTATGCTTTGGTTGAATTTCCTTATCCATCGGGTGAAGGGCTCCATGTAGGACACCCAAGGCCATATACGGCACTTGATATAATTGCCAGGAAAAGAAGGATGGAAGGCTATAATGTATTATTCCCGATGGGCTGGGATGCATTTGGCTTGCCCACCGAAAACTATGCAATCAAGAATAAGATACATCCCAGGATTGTAACGGAAAGAAACGTGGCGAGATTTATGTCCCAGCTTAAAGCCTTGGGGTATTCATTTGACTGGTCGAGGGAAGTAAACACAACAGACCCTTCATATTATAAATGGACCCAATGGATATTCTTGAAACTGTTTGAGCATGGATTGGCATACAAGGCGGAGATGCCCATAAACTGGTGCACACGTTGCAAAATCGGGCTTGCTAACGAGGAAGTGGTAAACGGGGTATGCGAACGGTGCGAAGGGGAAGTGGTTAGAAAGGTAAAGAAGCAGTGGATGCTGAAGATAACCGAATATGCCGAAAAACTGCTTAATGACCTTGATGAAGTAGATTACCTGGAAAAGATAAAAGCGCAGCAACGGAACTGGATAGGCCGGTCGGAAGGTGCGGAAGTGGAATTCAGGCTGGCGGGCAAGGATGATGTGATAAAGGTATTTACAACCCGTCCCGACACCTTGTTTGGAGCCACGTACATGGTCTTGTCCCCGGAGCATCCCCTTATTGACAAGTATAAGGATGCAATTCGAAACTGGGATGAAGTATCAAGCTACAGGGAAATGGCAAGCAGGAAATCGGACCTGGAAAGAACGGACCTGGCAAAGGAGAAGACGGGTGTCCGGATCGAAGGGCTTGATGCGATTAATCCCGTTACAAATCAAAAAATACCCGTTTGGATATCGGATTATGTTTTGATGACATACGGTACTGGCGCAATAATGGCCGTGCCTGCCCATGATGAGAGGGATTATGAATTTGCCAGGAAATTTAACCTCCCCATAGTTGAAGTGGTGAAGGGCGGAAATATATCGGAAGCCGCATACACGGATACGGAAAACGGCGTGCTTGTCAACTCCGGCTTCCTTGATGGTTTGAAAGTAAGCGATGCACAGGAGAAAATCACGGGGTGGCTTGAAGAAAAAGGCCTGGGCGAGCGCAAGGTAAATTACAAGCTCAGGGACTGGGTGTTTTCACGCCAGAGGTACTGGGGTGAACCGATACCCCTTGTATATTGCGAAAAATGCGGTTGGGTTCCCATACCGGAGGAAGAGCTTCCGCTTACCTTGCCGGAAGTGGAAAATTACGTGCCCTCGGATGAAGGGGAATCACCGCTGGCCAATGTAAAGGAATGGGTGGAGACATCGTGTCCGAAATGCGGCGGTCCTGCAACAAGGGAAACCGACACGATGCCGCAATGGGCAGGTTCTTCCTGGTATTTCCTCAGGTATATCGACCCGCATAACGACAAGGAATTTGCTTCGAGGGAAGAGCTGGATTACTGGCTCCCGGTGGATTGGTACAACGGGGGCATGGAGCATACCACCCTACATCTTCTCTACTCGAGGTTCTGGCATAAATTCCTGCATGACATAGGGTATGTGCCTACCAGGGAGCCATACAGGAAAAGGACTTCCCATGGCATGATCCTTGGGGAGAACAATGAAAAGATGTCCAAGTCCAGGGGAAATGTGGTGAATCCCGACGATATCGTGAATGAATTCGGGGCGGATACATTGAGGACTTACGAAATGTTTATCGGTGCCTTTGATCAAAGCGCAGCCTGGTCACAGCTCGGTGTTAAAGGATGCAGGAGGTTCCTGGAGAGGGTATGGAAGCTTATGGACATGGTTGTGGATGGGGATTCTTACTCTAAGGAACTTGAAGTAAAAATGCACCAGACCATAAAGAAAGTGAGCCAGGATTATGAAGCCATGAAGTTTAATACTGCCGTTGCCGCAATGATGGCGCTGGTTAACGAGTTCTACGCGGCAAAGCAGGTTACAAGGGGAGAATTGAAAACATTCCTTGTACTTTTAAATCCTGTTGCACCCCATATAACCGAGGAAATGTGGGAAAGAATGGGGTACGAAGGCAGGTTGTACCAGCAGAAGTGGGTATCATGGGATGAAGAAAAGACCCTGGAAAATACCGTTGAAATTGCAATACAGGTAAACGGGAAGTTAAGGGGAACCGTCTTGATTGAACTGAACGAGGAAAAGGATTCGGTAAGGGAAAAAGTTTTGCAGGTAGATGCGGTGAAAAAGGTTGTTGAAGGCAAGAGCATGGTCAAGGAAATATACGTGCCTAATAAGATATATAATATAGTGGTAAAGTAGTTATAGTGGTAAAGTAGTTAGATGGTTAGTTAATTATTTAGTTAGCTGGTTGGTAATAATGTAGCCTGAATAAAGAAGGAATGGCAAGAGATTTCAGCTGAAAGCAAAAAGCGGGAGAAGGTATTTGTCAGCAGGAAAGGAACCTCTCCCCTTGTTCAACGTAAAAGAAAAACATAAAGGGGAATGTATATGGTAAAAATTACTTTAAAAGATGGAAGCATCATGGAATGCAATAAGGGCGCAACTGTCATGGAAGTTGTTGAAAGCATAGGCGCCGGGCTTGCGCGGGCAGCCATGGCCTGTGAAGTTAACGGGGTCGTACGGGATTTGAGGTATAAACTTGAAGAGGACTGTACGCTTAATGTTCTTACATTTGATGATGAAGGGGGCAGGGAGGCTTACAGGCATACATCTTCGCACATTTTGGCACAGGCCGTAAAAAGGCTTTACCCCGATGCCAGGCTGGCAATAGGTCCAGCTATCGATAACGGGTTTTATTATGATTTCGATGTTGAAAAGCCCTTTTCTATTGAGGACTTGGAGAAAATAGAGAAAGAAATGGAAAAAATTATTAAAGAGGATTTGTCCATCGAGAGGTTTATGCTCCCGAGGGATGAAGCAATAAAATACATGGAGGAAAAGGGTGAACCGTACAAGGTGGAACTGATCCGGGATTTGCCCGAGGGAGAGGAAATATCCTTTTACAGGCAGGGAGAGTTTACGGATTTGTGTGCCGGCCCCCATGTAACTTCCACGGGGAAGATAAAAGCTTTCAAACTTCTCTCTGTTGCCGGGGCATACTGGAGGGGAAATGAAAAGAATAAAATGCTGCAGAGGATTTACGGCACTTCCTTCCCGAAAAAAAGCCAGCTTGACGAATATATTTTCAGGCTTGAAGAAGCAAAGAAGAGGGATCACAGGAAGCTTGGAAGGGAGCTTGACTTGTTTGACATATTTGAAGAAGGCCCGGGATTTCCATTTTTCCTGCCCAAGGGCATGATTCTAAGGAACCTACTGGAGGATTTTTGGCGTGAAAATCACAGGAAGAGAGGGTACCAGGAAATTAAGACTCCCATTATTCTTAATGAGGATTTGTGGCATCGTTCAGGCCACTGGGACCATTACAGGGAAAACATGTACTTTACCAAGATCGATAACCAGGGTTACGCAATTAAGCCCATGAATTGTCCCGGCGGGATGATAGTTTTCAAAAGAAGGCTGTATTCATACAGGGATTTGCCCTTGAGGATGGCTGAAATGGGGCTTGTCCACAGGCACGAGCTATCCGGGGTGCTTCACGGCTTGTTGAGAGTGAGGTGCTTTACCCAGGATGATGCCCACATATTTATGACACCCGGGCAGGTTACCGGTGAAATTAAGGGCGTGATTGACCTTATTGACAACTTTTACAAGGTATTTGGGTTTAAATACCACGTTGAACTTTCAACAAGACCCGAGAATTCAATGGGCACGGATGAACAATGGGAAATTGCAATTAACAAGTTGAAAGAAGCAATGGAATCCATTGGGATGAAGTATAAAATCAATGAAGGAGACGGGGCGTTTTACGGGCCGAAAATTGATTTCCACCTGGAGGATTCAATAGGGCGCACCTGGCAATGCGGAACGGTGCAGCTAGATTTCCAGATGCCGGAAAGGTTTGACTTGACATATATAGGCCCGGACGGCGAGAAACACAGGCCCGTCATGATACACAGGGTTGTCTTCGGAAGCATTGAGCGTTTTATAGCAATATTGACCGAGCATTTTGCGGGGGCATTCCCGGTATGGCTTGCACCGGTCCAGGTTAAAGTGCTGCCTATCGCCGACAAGCATTGCGAATACGGGGACAAGGTGGTAAAGGCGATGGAAGAAAAGAATATCAGGGTTGAAATGGATTCAAGGAATGAAAAAATCGGGTACAAGATAAGGGAAGCCCAGCTTGAGAAGGTTCCTTACATGTTGGTTATAGGTGACAGGGAAGCAGAGAAAGGTGAAGTTGCTGTAAGGTCCAGGAAGGAAGAAGACTTGGGTCCCATGCCCTTGGAC
>JAAZDH010000293.1 GCA_012512865.1 Clostridiaceae bacterium
GAATTTCAGGGGGTGTATATCAACAGCAGGACCTTTGGCATATGGAACGAAGGATCAGGTAATAGAATACTGTTAAGAAACATTGGAAATCATGAAAACATGCGGAGGTTACCATTTTGCGCCTACCCATGCGATCCAGGATAATACGCCGGTTGAGAATGTCATCGCAATGTACCAGGCAGCCCACGACTTTTCATAAAAAATCTTTTTATGCAGCAATACATGTATGGAGGTTGTATATGAACTGCAAAATGCTGAACAGAACAAAAAACTTAAGCAACTGCTGGAAAAAGAGAATATTTTTATTATGCTGGTTTGCGTATGCGATAGCGTATCTTGGAAGGCTTAATTTTTCTATTGCGATTCCTCGAATAGAAGAGAGCCTGCCATTTGATAAAACCAGCCTGGGGCTTATCGGAAGTGTGTATTTTTGGGTTTATGCCTTTGGCCAATTAATAAATGGCAGGCTTGGCGATAAATTCTCATGCAGAAATTTTGTTTTTGCCGGCTTGTTTTTTTCCGCAATATTTAATATCTTGTTTGCGTTTTCAACAAATCCATATGTTATGATAATCCTTTGGGCTTTTAACGGCTATTCCCAATCAATGTTGTGGGGACCCCTAATGAAAACAATTAACCAGTGGTTCCCGGATAGAGAAAAATCTAAAATAGCCATTCAAATGTCCGCAACCTATTTATCCGGATTTCTCCTGGCATGGGGCGGCCTTGGACAGCTCTTATCTTACACGGACTGGCCAGGTATATTTTGGATACCTGGCATAGTTTTATTTACATATTCAATAATCTGGTATGCATTTGCAAGAGATAATCCAGGGGAAGCAGGATTAGATTATAATGATGTAAAAACTTCTTATCAAGATGGTTCGGAAGTAATGGAAAAGAAAGCGGAGATAAAAACTGAAATAAAAGAAAAAAAAGAATTTTCATTTTTAAAATTAATATCCAGCCCGGGACTCTATCTTGTGGCACTTGCCGGTATACCCCTGGGGTTTATCAGGGAAGGTATTGTTCTTTGGAGCCCGACAATGCTATATGAAACTTTTCGACTGGACTTACAGTCTATAACGGGTGCCGCCCTGCTTATTCCATTATTTAACTTTATTGGCGTCATTATTGCCAGGCTGCTTATTTCCAGGTTTCAAAACAAGGAAACAAGCCTGGTTCTTTTATATTTCACCAGCGGAACACTAGCTTGTATTTTTCTGTATTTACTTGGGAGTAGGGGCAT
Source organism: Clostridiaceae bacterium (assembly GCA_012512865.1). GTDB lineage: Bacteria > Bacillota > Clostridia > Acetivibrionales > DUMC01 > Ch48. The sequence continues at coordinate 1,250 of JAAZDH010000293.1, forward strand.
CATTACCAATTTAACTCTGTTAGCCTTGTGCTCATCAAGTTTCTACGGGGCAACTTCAATCATTACTTCAGTGATTCCGTTAAAATATAGTGCAACTTCTTCCATAGCCGGATTCCTTGATTTTTCGATATATTTAGGGGCAGGATTGTCAGGAATTGCAGCAGGGTTTCTTTCCAGCAGGGTTGGCTGGAGCATTGTTGCAGTAACCTGGATTCTTGCGGGAGCCATAGGCAGCCTTTGCCTTTTCATGGAAGGGAAAACCAGGAATAAACGGCTTATATAGTAAGCGAGACTTAAGAACTAAATAGCATCGAAAACTAAATAGCTTCAAGAACTAAACAGCTTGTTATATAGCGGGTAAAACAGGGAATTAGCAACTTATGTCCCAGGTATAAATAATTAGTTGCCTGCATGTTGAATAAAAGCATGCCAAATAAAGGCTGCGGGAGGGAAAATAAAGGTTATTGGGGCAAATAAAGCCTATGGAAGCAAGTAACCATGGAAGCAAGTAAGGGTCATGGGAGCAAATAAAGATAAGGAAGCAAATAAAGACTGTAAAGATAAATAAACTTGCGGAGGCGCAGGGATGGGCAATAAGATAAAAGGGATTATATTTGACATGGACAATACATTACTGAGCTCAAGAATAGATTTTGCAGCTATGAAAAGTGATACATACAACTATATTGTAAAACTGGGGTTACTCCCCGGGGACCCGGAATTCCTCGGCATGACAACAGCCGGGATTATTGAAAAGGCAGCCGAAAGCAATAAAATGACCAAGGCGCTAAAGGATAAGATATGGAGTATTCCAACCAAGTATGAAATACTCGGGATGAAAGATGCACCCCTGGAACCCGGCGCAGAAGAATTGCTGGAGGAATTACATGGGAAATACCGTTTGGCTGTTGTTACCAACAATTCGGTAAAGGCAGCAATCAGGGCCTTTAAACGTAATAACATATACCGCTATTTTGACATAATAGTTGGGAGAGAAATGGTGGACTCTTTAAAGCCGTCAGCTGATGGATTCCTTTACGTTTTAAGTAGATATAAAGATATTCCACCGGCAGAATGGTTGTCCGTGGGAGATGCCTGGCTGGACGGGAAAGCGTCCATGCAGGCTGGAATAAAATTTATTGCATATAATGGCGATATTGAGAAGATGAATAGCATGGGGGTTTACCCGTATGCCGAGATTGGTGATATTAGGGAGTTAAAACGCTTTATTGGATAATTTCGTTAGATAAAGAATCAAGGCTCCAAGCTGTTATGAACGGACCGATACCTTATTATTTATCCGTAATAACATGACTAACCATGACTATCCAGGGATAAAGCAGGATGATGGCATATTAATAAGCGCTCTGCAATTATTAATACAATTATAGCTGCAATAAAAAATAAATACCTGTTGTTAGTATCTAAAAACCCTGCTGGTTCTATTATGACATTTTCACTTGAGGTTGCTACTACAAATTTTAAAGGATTGCTCATGGCTACAATTAAATGATAATCCGTACCAGCCCATTTGACGCTGGAATCATAAATTTGTTTTATACTTTCTTTTTCTCCGTATGATAAATGAAGTCCATCAATACTATTGAAGTTCATAGCTCCTCCATGCGAAGGATCTGCAAAGTGCCATTTTCCATCCGCATAAAATTCAACCCAAGCATGTGCTCCGGCCTGATGATTCCAAATTGGTTTTTTTAACCCAGGAAGCAAAGGGATAAACAAACCTGAAATACTTTTAGCAGGTATCCCTTTAGCCCTGCATAATGCTACCATTAAATTTGCAAACTCGCCGCATACTCCTTCTCCAGTTTTCAATGCTGTTAAAGCCGATTGTACATCTCCTTCAGAGCCAATTCTATCCCCAGTAGGCCATTTAATATGCTTATTAACAAAATTATATATTTCCCTTATGTCATCAATTGATTTGCCTTTTGCTATTGAATTTGCTTTACTTACAATCAAATTTTCAGTTGATTCAATCCCACTCTCATCTTGTATGTATTTATCTATTACTTTTTCATCCCAGTTTATTCTTCCTGTTTTCATTTTAGCAGTGTATTTTATCCTGATACAAAAGCTATCTTCAAGTTTTCCTGAAATTCGTACGACTCGAGCAGTGCCGTGGTCGATTATTTCAGTATCACCCTCCCAGCTAATATCAACATTAGTTATTTCTTGGTATGGTCCATCTGATGGAAGAATAACTGCCATTTTTAATCCGGTTGGTTCGTTAACTTTAAAATTATATTCTTCAACAAATTTATATTTTACCGGCAAGCCGAGAAGCCTGAAAAAAATCGGATATAATAGTATAATTATAAGTACTATAGCATAAATTATCGTTCTTATAATTTTGTTTAATATAATTGAACATAATATATTCATCTTAATAATCCCACCTGCTGTACCGCCGTCGGTCGTAATATGAACTCGAATTATCTTCGCTTAAGTTCTCCAGGAGTTTTCCGGGTATTTCTTCGACAAACCTGGAGACCATGTTATACGAGGTTTTGCCGAACAAGGTCCTGTAATTTGTACAGGTCATGTAAAGCTCCTCCTTTGCCCTGGTCATTCCCACGTAGCACAACCTGCGCTCTTCTTCCAGTTCGCTCTTATTATATAAGGAGCGGTATCCCGGGAAAACCTGCTCTTCCATTCCTGCCATGAATACTACCGGGAATTCGAGTCCTTTTGCGCTGTGGAAGGTCATCAAAACCACGCTGTCATTTCCTTCCTCAAGGTTGTCTATGTCAGCCACCAGGGATACATGCTCCAGGAAAGCATCCAGCCCTTTCTCCCCGCCTTTTTCGCTGCTCTTTTGTTCAAATTCCAGGGCGGCGGAAACCAGCTCCCTTATATTCTCAATCCTGGATTGGGCTTCAGCGGTGTTTTCGTCCCGGAGCTCACTGGTAATTCCCGATTTTTCAATAACCTCGCTTATCAGGCTTGATACTGGCATACTTTCTTTCAGTTTCGCCAGGTCAAGTATCATGTCCCTAAACCTGGCAAGATTTGACATGACCCTTTTAAAGCCCGCATCCTTGCGGGCAAGCTCTATTGCCTCGAACAGGCTACATTTTTCGTGCCCCGCAATGTTTTCCAGCTTTTCAACGGTTGCGTTGCCTATACCTCTTCTTGGCACGTTAATAATCCTCTTAAAGCTGTAATTGTCGTTAAAATTCTGTATAAGCCTCAAGTAGGCAAGTATGTCCTTTATTTCCTTCCTGTCATAGAACCTGAGTCCGCCGAATATCCGGTAGGGTATTCCTTCCCTTATAAACGTTTCTTCGATTACACGGGATTGGGCATTGATCCTGTACAATACCGCAAAGCTCCCGTAGCTTTTTTCCTTGAGATTGACGCTTCTATTTATCTGTAGGGCTATAAAATGAGCTTCGTCATGTTCATCATATCCTTGGTAGAAACGGATTTTGCAGCCTTTATCATTATCGGTCCATAATACCTTCGTTTTTCTTCCCGTGTTATTCTTTATAACGTTGTTGGCGGCATCAAGTATTGTTTTCGTTGAACGGTAGTTTTGCTCCAGCTTTACTACTTTTACATTCTTGAACTCTTTTTCGAAATCCAGTATATTCCGTATATTTGCGCCCCGGAAACCATATATGGACTGGTCGTCGTCTCCCACTACGCAAAGGTTGCGGTGCAAGCGTGCCAGGAGGCTTACAAGGTGGTACTGGGCGGTATTCGTATCCTGGTATTCATCAATATGTATATACCTAAACTTGTTTTGATAATATGACAATACAGGGGGGTGCTCCTGGAACAGCTTCACAGTGTACATTATTATGTCGTCAAAATCAAGGGCGTTGTTTTGCCTTAGCGTATCCTGGTACAGCTTGTAGATTTTTGCGGTTGTACGCATCCGGAAATCGCCTTCGTATATCTTTAAAAATTCGTCCGGCGTCAGCATTTCATCCTTTGCCCTTCCAATGGAGCTGAGTACCGATGCAGGTGCATACATTTTTTCATCAAGGTTCAGCTTTTTAAGGCAATCCCTTATGACCATCTGCTGGTCCGGGGTGTCGAATATGACGAAGTTCTTGTTAAACCCTATTTTATCAATATCCCTCCTGAGGATTCTCACGCATGCGGAATGAAAAGTGCTTATCCACATGTATTCGCTTACCTCCCCCACCAGGGAGTTAATCCTTTCCTTCATTTCATCGGCAGCCTTATTTGTAAATGTTATTGCAAGTATGTTTCCAGGGTGCACGCCCTTTTCTTTTATGAGGTATGCAATCCTGTATGCGATAACCCTGGTTTTACCGCTTCCTGCCCCTGCCAGTATCAACAAGGGCCCCTCGGTGTGGGTGACAGCTTTCCGTTGCTCATTATTCAAAGGTTGCAATAAATCTATATCCATACTTCCCCCTGTGCCTTTTTACATTCTTTTGGAGTTTTATTTGGATTTTCATTCTAATTTTATTTGAATTTTATTTGAGTTTTATCCCAATTTCCACATGCTTGGCACCAAAACATGGAGCGGTACATTTTCAAATAAATTTAACATCTCGTTCCGGGTCTTTTCGCTTATTGCGGGACCATTCATCAGCGTGATGTTTTCCTTTACCTGCCCGGCCGTTTCCGCCCCCACGACAAGGCTTGTAATACCGTCCATGTCCCGGATATACGAAAGTGCCAGCTGGGCTGTGCTTATTCCTTCCCTTTCAGCCAGCTTGTTCAATATAACGAGGTATTCCCCGGCATCCGCCAGGTTTCCTTTTAATTCCGCGGGGTCAAGGAAAAACAACCCTTGTAGGAAAATGGTCCTTGCAAAAACAAGCATACCCGCATCTTGCAGTTTTTTCAGCACTCCGCTTTTTATAAACCTTGAATCAAAAGCATTTATGGGTAACTGGATGGCTTCGTACACGTCGTATTTCAGCACCTCGCATGCTTCCTCGCAGGTGTACACGGACGCTCCCGCGATTTCTATAATCCCTTCGTCTTTAAGCCTTTTCATTACATCCGCAAGTATTTTGCCATGTTTGTATAGTTCCTTGGGGTCATGAAGCAAGTATACGGGTATTTTATTGATTTTGAGATGTTCAAGGGATATCCCGGCGCATTCCCGCATCTTTTTCTCTATTTCAACGGGTGAGGCTCCCTCTTCCATGCCGGTTTTAAACTTCGTGGTTATTACCGGTTTGTTAACCATGCCGGCAAGATTCTTTTCTTCTGCGAAAAACATGCCAAGAACCTTTTCTGATTCTTCATAGTGCAGGGAAGTGTCAAAGGAATTTACCCCTGCCTGCACGGCAGTTGATAAAATGTTAAAACTCTCGGACAAGCCCGGCTTGCCCGTTTTATTTGCTATGCCGTATTTCATGCCAAGCTGGACCGTGCCCAGCGTATATTTTGAAATGTTAAAACCTTTGATTTTTACGTATTCCATAAGTCATTCTCCAATAAATTAAATTTTATCCATACTGTAATATTCTATTCTTTTTACGACCTTTTTACAAGACATTAGTAGGAGAAAGTGGACGTTTTATTGTTCTCTCCTTGCAAGATAAGATATATGGACAGCTCCAATACAAGGTAGCGATCCTGTTGTTCCATTTCACTGCAAGACAAAAGAACAGCCCCTTTGTTGTCCTGTTGCCTGATTTTTTGCAAATACAAGAAAATAGCCCGGCTGATCCATTCCATTGCCCTGTCAGCAATATTTACAACCTTAAAATTCAGGTTCTATGAGCCCGTAATTGCCGTCCTTTCTCTTGTAAACGACATTGGTTTCCTCGGTGTCCGAGTTGAAAAAGACGAAAAACTGGTGTCCCAGTAAATTCATCTGCAGGATAGCTTCTTCCACGGTCATTGGTTTTATGGAAAACTTCTTTGTCCTTACCACCTTGAATTCATGCTCTTCTTCCTCTTCCCGGCTTGTGCCCTGCTCGAAATACTCGGTTTTTATTGCACCATCAAAGAGCCTTTTCTTTAGCCTGGTCTTATGCCTTCTAATCTGTCCCTCTAGTTTGTCAATAACCATGTTTATAGAGGAATACATATCATCGCTGGCTTCTTCCGCCCTCAGCACAACACCGTTAAAAGGTATTGTAACTTCTACTATATGCCTGCTTTTTTCAACGCTCATGGTCACATAAACATCGGTATCCTCATTAAAGAACTTTTCCAGCTTGCCCAGCTTTTTAACAATCCTGTTTCTCAATGGTTCAGTAATTTCAACATTTTTGCCGCTGACAATAAATTTCATAAATGCATCCCGCTCCTTTCATTCTTCTTAATGCTAATTCCTCATCGCAGGCATCATAAATTGCACACCCCATGACGTGTATCACTGTATTGCGTTGTGTTGTATTGTATTGCATTGTATTGACGACCCGCGATAAAATACCGCCCTTACATCATAGCCTAATATTATAATTTAATATCTTAATATCATATATCATAGTATAGCCTAACACTATAACCTAACATTGTAACCTAACATTATAACGTAACATCATAACCTTACAATACAGCCTTGTACTACAGCCTTATATTATAGCCTTTCAGTAACAATACGCCATGATTTTACATCCTATATAAATTCTTACCCTAATTCAAGGTATCAAAACCATCCAACCATATTTTTAAGTCCAATCTTTTAAGTTCAATTTCACCGGGACCTGGTTTTCATGTTCTTCCTCCAGGATTTCTCCGATTTTTCGCCAACACCCCTGATTATTGCAAGTTTACGAGGTATAATAATATCTGCCGGTGTTTCTGCATCATCAAGTTCGGTCTTTATTAGGATATCGAGTAATTCTATGAATTCTGAAGTATATTCTTTTAAGATGCCTTTCAAAACAACCGGCGTATCATTCAGGTTAAACTCCACGATTACGTGATTACCAATATATTTTTCCAGCAAGGGGTCGTATGCCGCGTCAATGGTGTTAATAATCTCTTTTTGCACCTTGGTTGTCTGGCCTATTTCTGCTGCGGTTATTTTCTGGGAAATATTTTGCTTGGATAGATGGCCTGTTATTGTTGAAAAAATTTCCATCAAGGAATCTTTCAACATTTTCAGCATGTTCATGAAACGCCTTTTTATCCGCCTTGGCCTTGACGGGTGATAAGTCCTTTCAATATCGACTTTACGTGCAATTTTATCCTTATCGCTTAAATTTTTATGATACCTGATTAAAGCAGCTATCCTGGCAAATTCGGTTTTATATAATATATAACTATATAACTTACCGGGTTTCTTCGAGGAAAGCCCCTTGCCGGCTTCGATACCGGCTGCCAGGTCCGATAGCGACAGCGTTATGGCTTTTGCTTCATTTTCTAGGCCAGTGCCGGGATCTGCGTCTTCATCGGTGCTGCTGGCACTATCCGCATTGATGCCGCTGGCACTATCTTGTTGACTGCCATCATCACCAGGGGTAATTCCGGCAGCCGGTTCAACCTGTTTCTCCCCCTGTTCGGCGGTAAAAACAAATTCCAGGCCCGTGCCCTCTACAATCATTCTTCCCATTACATACTTGTTTTCTGTGGTCAAGAGAGTAATGTTATTATGCTTGAAATCTTTAATGCACTTGTCTTTTGCGTTTCTCCTTATAAAACCTGCAATGATGGTTGATAATATGATTGCCAATATCGTAATTGTAAGACTGTCCATTGTTATATCCCCCAATCATGGCAAAATAGCAAGCTTAGTCAAAGTATAAGCTGCAAGCTTCAATCAAAAACAAAAGCAACAGGCACAAACAAAACAACCGGGATTCAAAACAGCCGGAGTTTATAATTACACTTTAATTTTATAATTAATCATAGTCTTACATTACAATTATATTATAATCGGCTGGGCCCAGGAAGTGTTCCCTTTAAAATCAACGCAAGTTGCCCTTACGAATTGGCAATCCGGCTTAATTTCGTACTCTGCATGCGTAATTGGTGAATCTTCCGTGCCGTGGAGAGATATATGGCCCTTGGGAGTGTAAATGTATACAACCCTGCAGGGTTCACAGGTTATTTTTGCAACATAATCCTCAACGATGAAATCCATTATTGCCGGGGCTTCCTTGCCTTCACTGGCATAACAGGCATAGAAGCTGCCGCTTTTTATTGCGTCCAGTATGCCTTGGTGCGTAAAGTCCGGGGTCTTTACAACAATATACCCGCCGAAGAATTCATTAGCATGTCCGTGGGAATCATCCGTTGCCATGCACCATATGAAGTTGCTTTCCCACAAAAAATGGCTGTAAAACACCTCTGCATTACCACTTTTCCAGGAAGCTTCGCATGCATAATTCATGATTTCCATGCCTGTAAGATTTTTCAGATGGACTATGTCGGATATATCCACTCTTGACCAGTATGGGTGAGCATAGATTGCAAGGTTGTTCCTTTCAACCAAAAAATCTATGATTCTTTGCACGTTTTCATTTTTCAAGGATTTATCGTCAACAAACCTTTCACCGTGGTAAAAACCGGTATCTCCGGGATGTCCTATGCCGACAATATGGTGTCCCCAGGTTCCTGCAGGAGCATTAGACGTATTAAACTCGATCCCGGGTATCATCAGGAAGTTTTCCAAGTTCCATTCTGAAAAAATGCCGTATAAGTTATGATCAGTTATTGACAGGAAAGCGAAATTATTATTCTTATACTTTAAAATTGTATCTTCGGGAGACAGCAAGCCGTCCGATAAAGTTGTATGTGTATGCAGGTTTCCCTTGTAGAAATTTCCGCTGCGTGCTAAAGTATAGAGTTGCATTTTGTTTATTACCCCCTGTATTATGTAAATAGTTCTTTGTACTTTCAAAATTGATTTTTATTCTCAATGTAGATGAAATAAGCATAACAAAGTAAAAAAAAGATGTCAATAAATATGCAGCGATCAGAAAATTTCAATGAAGGATTGATAAAAGCAAAAGAATAAGTATATGTATAAGAGCAAGCGCAAGTATAAGTGCAAGTATAAAGCATAAGCATTAATGCGAATGTAAACTCAAGCAAAAATATTACCCGCTTGCATTATCCGCCTGAACCTGGTAAACCTGTTAATGCGAGTGGTATATAACGTGATAGTATATGGTGGTGTGATGTATTAATGCATTATGGGGCCATATCACTGCTATATTATAATTCATGATGGTGCTATATTATTGCTATATTATAATGTTATAATAATAACGGGATAACGGGAAGAACGGGTGATATTATGGTTAAAAAGGAAACGTTGGAAATAACGGGCATGAGTTGTGCCGCCTGTGCTGCAAGAATAGAAAAAAGGCTGGGCAGGATTGACGGGGTGCAGAAGGTCGCGGTAAACCTTGCAACCGGGAAAGCCACTGTAGAATATGATAGCGCGAGGGTTGCGGCAACCGACATGGTCAAGGCCGTGGAGGCGCTCGGGTATGGCGCAAGGGTGGCCGGAGAGACTGCAGGGGCTGCCGGTGAAAGGGAAAAGGAGCGGGCAAAGGAAATAAAGCGTTTGCGCGCGGAGTTTATATTATCGGCTGTATTAAGCTTCCCCCTCCTTTTGGCCATGATCCTGGCCCTGGCAAATGTTGATTTGCCAATCCTTCATTTCCTGCATAATGAGTACTTCCAGCTGGTAATAGCCACCCCCGTGCAGTTTATAATCGGCTCCAGGTTTTACAGGAACGCATTCCGTGCCCTAAAGGCAAGAAGCGCCAACATGGATGTGCTGATAGCCATGGGTACGTCTGCGGCATATTTATTCAGCATCTACAACGGTTTCCTTGTACCAGCCGGGCAGGGACCAGGCGCAGTGATGGAAGAGGCGATAGCGAAAGAAGTAATGATGAAAGAATTGTACTTCGAGGCTTCCGCGATTATCATAACCCTTGTCCTCCTGGGAAAATACCTGGAGGCAATAGCCAAGGGCAGGACTTCGGAGGCAATCAAGAAGCTGATGGGCTTGCAGGCCAAAACTGCAAGGGTGATAAGGGACGGTACTGAAGCAGACATACTTATCGAAGAAGTGGTAGTCGGGGATATCATAGTGGTAAGGCCGGGGGAGAAGGTTCCTGTGGATGGAAAAATCCTGGAAGGGCATTCTTCCATTGACGAGTCCATGCTGACAGGGGAGAGCCTGCCCGTGGAGAAGCAGGCCGGCGATAATGTCACCGGCGGGACGATAAATAGATTTGGGACTTTCAAGTTTGAAGCAACCAGGGTGGGCAAGGATACGGTCCTTTCCCAGATAATTAAGATGGTGGAGGATGCCCAGGGTTCAAAGGCCCCGATACAAAAATTCGCCGACCGGGTAGCCGGGGTTTTCGTACCCTCGGTAATGGGGATTGCAGCGGTTACATTCCTGTCCTGGTACCTGTTGACAGGGGATTATACCGCCGGCATTATCAGCGCGGTGTCGGTCCTTGTAATAGCCTGTCCCTGTGCACTGGGATTGGCAACGCCAACGGCCATCATGGTAGGTACCGGAAAGGGTGCCGAGAACGGTATACTTATAAAGAGCGGCGAGCACCTGGAAATGGCTTGCAGGATAAATGCCATGGTGCTGGACAAGACCGGCACGATTACGAAAGGCCGGCCGGAGGTAACCGACATATTAACCCTTGGGGATATGCCTGGGAATGAGATACTGCGGTTGGCTGCCATCGCGGAGAAAAAATCCGAGCATCCGCTGGGCGAGGCAATTTATGAAAAAGGCAAAACGGAATTGGGCAGCATTCCTGATCCCGTCCGGTTTGAGGCAATCCCGGGGAGGGGTATTGCGGCGGTTACTGGCCAGGATGAGATTTATATTGGAACACGTAAACTGATGATGGAAAAAGGAATCGATACCGGGATGATAGGGGAATCCATAGTACGGTTCGAGGAAGAGGGCAAGACGGCAATGCTTATGGCCGTAAACGGCAAGATTGAAGCCATTATCGCCGTTGCAGACACCCTGAGGGAAAACTCAAAGGAGGCCGTCAAGGAATTAAAAGAGATGGGCGTTGAAGTATACATGATAACCGGCGACAACAGGAAGACGGCTGTTGCAATAGCAAAACAAGCAGGAATTGAAAATGTCCTGGCGGAAGTGCTCCCCGGCAACAAGGCGGAGGAAGTGGAAAAGCTAAAGAAGCAGGGCAAAATCGTCGCGATGGCCGGGGATGGAATCAATGACGCACCTGCCCTGGCCATGGCTGATATCGGTATTGCAATCGGTACCGGGACGGACGTTGCAATTGAAACGGCGGACATAACCTTGATACGCGGTGATTTGGCTGCCATACCTGCCGCAATACGCCTGTCGAAGAAAACCATGAGGAAAATAAAGCAAAATTTATTCTGGGCATTTATATATAATGTGATCGGCATACCCTTTGCAGCACTGGGCATGCTGAATCCAATCATAGCAGGGGCCGCGATGGCATTCAGCTCGGTATCGGTTGTCAGCAATTCACTAAGCTTAAAGAGATTTAGGCCATAGCAGGCCGTATTAAGTCGTACTTGACCTTATTAGGTTATATTAGGTTATTAGGTTTAGGCCGTATTAGGCCGGATTGAATCGTATCAGGCTGAATTGAATTGAATTGTATTGTATTGTATTGATCAAGGGTTCTCCCGTATTGTTATTGCAAGTGCGTGACTGTATCCAGTTATCCAAATCAGGTTTCAAACTAAAAAAGCAAGATATGAGATTATAGTTTATTCAGCTTCAAGATTGCGTAAAAACTCTGATTTTGCCCAATTTATATCTTTCTCGGATACCATCCATTCTGTTTTCCCGTTATTGGAGCATCCCAATCTTTCCAACTTGGAACTGCCCATGGGGTGATAAGAGAAAAATTTCACCTTGGTACAATGGTTTAACTTCTTATAAAGTGCTGCAATTTCTTTTATATGGTCTTTTGTGAAGTTAATAGTGTTTATCAAAATACATCTTAATATAATATTCGCTTTCAGTTTGTCGGCGATTAGAAGATTTTCTATGATTTGCTCATTTGAAACTCCAGTATTTTCAATATGGCGGGCATTGTCACTATCTTTAAAATCCCACAAAAATGTATCTGTATATTTACAAAGCACCGGGAGAAACTCTTTATCAAAATATCCGCTTGTTTCTATCGCAGTGTTAAGATTTTTTTCTTTTGCTGCCTTGAGAAGAGCAATTGTTTCCACCGGGTGCATCATCGGCTCCCCGCCGGAAATCGTGATTCCCCCGTTTTTCCCGTAAAATGCGGCATCCTGCATAACTTCAAGAATTATTTCGTCTAAGTCCATCATTCGACAAACTGTTTCTAAAGCTTTGCCCGGACACATTGCCGCGCAATTTCCGCATAAACGGCATTTCGATCTGTCATAAAAATGCCCTTGTGATGTAAAAACATGCGCATTATTTTTGCAAATCATACACATCCTGCAGTGAATGCATTTTGACGGGGTATAAAACATTTCCTGTTCTATTTTTTGCATTTCCGGGTTATGGCACCATTTACATCTTAATGGACAGCCTTTTAAAAAAACAGTGGTTCTTATCCCTGGCCCGTCATGCATGCAAAATCTCTGGATTCTTACTACCGGTAATTTCATTATGCATTCTCCTTTGAAACCCGCTGAATAATCATGTCCTGCCATTCTTTGTTTAAAGTCACAAACCTGGCGTTCCAGCCTGATACCCTGACCGAAAGCGTGGGAAAATTTTCAGGGTGCACTTGTGCCTGTTTTAAAATATTGTTATCAACCACATCGAGCTGCATAAAGAACCCTCCAAGCTTTACAAACCCTTGAATTAAACCGATGATAGCTTCTATTCCCTCATTGTCGTAAACAGTTGTGGGAAACAGGTTTATGTCCAGCGCTGCACCTGAAACCAATTTTTTCATATTCGCCTTGCAATAGGACTTTATTACTGCAGTTGCTCCCTTCAAATCAGTTCCGGGGGTTGGAGACAGATTCCCGGCCAATACATCCCCTTTCTTCCGCCCGTGGGGAGACGCCATGCGCTCGGGTGCCCATTGAATTTGCCTTCCAAATGTACTAACACCTGCCGGGTATAAAATGATGCTTCTTCCATTTAAAGACTGACAAATATCGGAAAAATCGTCCAACAGCTGAACTGCTATTCTATCAACTTCATCATTATCGTTGCCAAAATACTCATAATGGTTTAAAACATATTGCCTGAGGGGCTCATAACCTTCCCAGTTATTTTTTAAAATGTCCATGAATCCAGGGAATGTTACTTTCTTTTCTTCAAATACAAGACGTCTTATAGCATACAGGCTGTTTACAACATCAGGTAAACCACCGATATGAGGAGATATAACATAATATTTTGCCCCACCGTCAAAATATGATAAGCCCCTTTCGATACACTCTTCCGTAAACAGCGAAACAACGGAACACGGAGTTTCTGCCCTAAGATTCCAATATTCCGAGTCATATGAACACTCTTTATAAATGTTTTCGACAGCTTCTTTTAAATCTTCCAAAAATTTTTGATACAAACCTTCATAAGTATCAAAGCAAGTTTTATTTTTATCGTATCCTGCCAGTGTAGCATCCTGCAATAATTTCAATGCATCAAAAGGTGCATAGCTGAAGCAGGTTTTACCCGGGATTTGCATTTCCCAGCAACCATCGTTTGCAAAAGTCCTTGCCTCCTTTAAATCATAGCCAAAATCCGTTAAAGCATCTAAGATTAAATCTTCGTTATATACAGCAACAATACCTCCGCCATGTCTTATCACTTCTGCCATACGTTTAAGCAGGGTTATTTCAGTGTTTTTATTCACCCGCACCGTAATAGGGAAATCACTGATGCCAAGTTCCTCTATAATATCCAGGACAAGATAGGTTACTTCATTTGTAATGTCCTCCCCGTTTTCATCGACACCGGATAATATAATATTTTGATAATGCTGCGCGTCACCGCCTTCATAATCTCCGCCGCGCACCCATTCGCATCCTTTTATAAAGAAGTGTGCCAGAACTTCACGAGCTTGCTGTATTGTAATTATTCCCTGCGCCAAGTCTTTTTTCAGGTAAGGACCCAGCATTGCATCAATCCTGCCAATACCTGGCCAATTCCCGCAAAGTCTTGTGAATGCAAATGTAAACCATAAACTTTGCACTGCCTCATAAAAGCTTGTTGCAGGTTGAAAGGGTACATTTTGCAGATTTTTTAAATTTCCGGCATATTTTTTACTCCGGCTTAAAGCCTCTATATACCTTCCATGCCATATTTCCAGGCAATTGATACAATGGAGCATGCTTTTAAGCGTTTCTATATTTTTTTTGTTTGTTTGATTAGATAAAGATTTATTTATTCTTTTTTTAATGTCATTAACACCAAATTTTAAAACATTATCAAATCCCAAGGTAAGATGACTCACACTATCAAAAAGAAGCTTACCATTATATGTTGCAGGAACCATATGCTTTATTGCCGCTCCCAGTGTTGCCGCTCCGGAAATAAGTTCGTTTTCACAAACCCGTATTGGAGCATTCGATGCTATTTCAAAGATTGCGGCATTATATTTTTCAAGTGTGCTTAATTGGTCAAAATTAGGAATATGATCGAGCGAAACTGCCTGGTTTTCCCAAGTATCTCTTCCATATTTATAATGCAGTGATTCATACGCAAAAGTCCTTGTCATTTCAGGTAATCTTACGGGTCGAGGCTCTTTATAGGCAGTAAAAAACTCCATATTGCCACCTGCTTTCTTGTATGATACTATTACATTACTGGAATAATCATGTTATTTCAATTGACAAAGCTATTATTTATATACACAATACTATTAAGAGGTGTTTGCATGGTAATTGAAAAAGCGGATATTGCATATTGCCAAAAGGGTCAATTGTGTTCAACCTCTATAGACGGTGTGTGCCATATCAAGGAATTGCCATATTTGTCTATTGTTCAATCAACCGAAGGCAATTACAGCATTCAAATCGAAAACGGAATTACATATTTTACAGGGGAGGGAGGAGTGTTTATTGCGCCGTCCAATAAAAAACAGACGATTATCCATCATGTAAATAAGAAGAGCGGACAAATGCAAGCAAGGTGGGTTTTTCTCGATGTTTTAATAAATAATACATGTAAATTAGATACTATCTTTGAATTTCCGGTAATATTGCCAGGAAACTATTTAATGGAAATAGACCTTTGCTTTGATGAAATTTTTCGTGCTGTAAATATTTGCGATACCATGATTGCATGCTATAAATTTTTAAAGGTGTTATTAATGATTGCCAAGCCCAGGGCACTTATCGATGAAAGAATACAAAAAATATTAAATTTTATTCATCAAAATTACATGAATAAAATAAGCGTTAAAGAACTGGCGAATAGCTTGCATATGTCCGAACCAAATTTTTTCTGGTTATTTCGGAAAAATGTTAAAATGTCTCCAATTGAATACATAAACAGGTATAGATTAACAATGGCGGCCAACCTGTTAAAAACCAGTAATGACAGTGTTAAAGCTATTGCAGAAAAAGTAGGCATTACAAATCAATTCTATTTTAGTAAGATGTTTAAAAATAAATATAAAATGTCACCAACCCAGTACCGGAATACAGTATATTTTTAATAAAATTATTATGAAAAGGAAAGGCATAAGGGCACATATTTGGCTTAATTAATGCCTTGAGAAATATTTCGAAATTTTTATTGATGCTAATTCTCCGCCATCACATGGCTTTCGGTTACATATACATGCATTATGTTATTATTGTATGGGTTTCTTGTATAATATTGGATAATGCAAGATAATAGTATTTTTTCTATGTCTTTAAAATGGAGTATAATCATCTATTATAGCCATTCAAATATTGTATTCATAATTTGTGCTTCCATGCCTTAAAGTATATAATGAGAAAAAAGATTTGAACTATAAAATGGGTGTACCCTATATTGATCTTGATGTTTTCTTGCAAAATCAAGCATAAATGCAAAAGAAATCAACAGTTTAAAGGAGAATGCAGCGGGACAGCCCGGACACGTTTAAGGCTGCCATACTAAAAGAAAGCAACTGTTAAAGGGGAACCCGATAAAGAAGCTGGCTTAAAAGCATAATATAAATTTTCGAAATATAAATTTAACAACTCAAGCCACATATTATAAAATTATCGAAAAAATCTTGACAATTAATTGTTGATAATTTAGAATATGTTTATGGCACATGTTTTTGAGTTAGAACTTGTATAATTCAATTAAAAGGAATGTTTGGCTTCTTACTTGCTGGAATTATCGCGGATATTAGATATTAGAATCAGGATTATCATGGCTTTTTAATATTAATATATGACTGCTGGAATTAGACTATTGAAATTAAATAAATATTAGCTAATAAAACTATAGATTTATTGGGATGTGTATTAGTCATGAATTATTTACTGGGTATTGATGCAGGCACAACTTCAATGAAGGGTATGTTAATTAATGAACATGGTGAAAAAATATGCCATGCAAGCGAAAATTACAGCTTAACGACCCGGGGTAAATATGAGGTTGAGATTGATGCCGGAAGTTACTGGGAGGCTTTCAAAAGGGTCTTGAACAATATTGTAAGCATATCGAAAATAAACCCGGGAAATATAGTGTCCATAGCCGTGACCAGCCAGGGTGAGACGCTGGTATGCGTTGACAGGAATGGTGAACCCTGCGGAAAGCAATAGTATGGCTGGATAACAGGTCAACCAGGGAAGCTGAAGAAATAAGGGACAAATTCAACATGGAAGAAATATTTAACAGGACAGGCCAACCGGAAGTGGCTGCTACCTGGCCTGCTACAAAAATACTGTGGTTGAAGAAAAATGAAAAGAATACATTCGAAAAAACAAGCAAGTACCTTCTTGTTGAAGATTACATAAACTATAAGTTAACCGGCAAGTATGTTACAGACAAATCACTAGTATCTTCAACCCTGTATTTTGATGTCCGAAGCGGCAGGTGGTGGGAAGAAATCCTCGATTACATGGGCATTACGGTGGAGCATCTGCCGCGCGCGGAAGCTTCCGGTATCAAGATTGGGTATTTAACGGATAAAGTTGTTGAAGAAACAGGCCTGGACAAAAACACGGTGGTGGTGACCGGAGCCCTTGACCAAATGACAGGGGCAATAGGGGCAGGAAATATAAGTCGGGGAATAATATCAGAATCAACGGGCACATGCCTTGCCGTATGTGTTAATATACAAAGACCAATAGAGTATAACCCGGGATATCACATACCGTGCCATTGCAATGCGCTGCCTTCCGGTTATGCATCTTATAGCTTGTTGTTTTGGTCCCAGACGGCAGGTGTGATACTGAAGTGGTACAAGGATAATTTTTACAAGAACCCGGAAACCGGAAAACAGGACGGTGAATACAACAAGGTTAATGATAACGAATTATTTAAACGAATAGATTATGAATCCGCAAAGATAAGTCCTGGTTCGGATGGATTAATATTGCTCCCGCATTTTAGCGGTTCCGCGGTTCCTCATTTTAATCCCGGGGCTAGAGGGGTATTTTTCGGCATCACTTTAAATCATACCAGGGCTCATTTTTCCAGGGCGATAATGGAGGCAATAGGTAGCATTTTGCGGGAGCATATCGAGACAGCAGAAAGATTTGGCATAAAAATAAAGGAAATAAGATCATTGGGAGGTGGTGCCAAGAGCTCATTATGGAACCAGATAAAAGCAGATATTACGGGAAAGGAAATTGTCACCCTTGAAAATACCGAAACCACTTCATTAGGGGCGGCAATGCTTGCAGGAATAGGAACAGGCATATTCAAGGATTTTCATGATGCTTGCTTGAAATGTGTAAAGGTAAAGGACAGGTATTATCCTGATGCAAAAAACGCGGCTGTATATGAAGAAATGTACGGTAAGTACAAGGAGCTTTACGATAGTATAAAACATATGTATTAAGCAATAGTGCAGGTAATATAACAACAGGATAAGGAAATAATGAAGAATGGAAACCGGGCAGTAGAAAAAAATATGTTTTATGCATAATAAAACATTAATAATAAATAACGCTCCTGGAAGAACTCATAGCTGAAAGGTGAAGACCTGGTGGCAGCTTTCGAACCGATTGGAATAATTGAAAGATGGGAACTCCAAAACAAAACGGATAGTTATGAATTTGACATGCATATTTTACGTATCGGCAATATTTCTATTGCCACCAACCCCTTTGAGATGTTTTGCGAATACGGGATGCGCATAAAGGCAAGAACGAAATCTGAGCAGACTTTTATTGTTCAGCTTGCCAACGGCAGCGGTGGCTATTTGCCTACAAAAGAGGCAATAGAAGGCGGTTCATATGGTACAAAGCCTGCATCAACCTTGTGCGGCCTTGACGGAGACGATTTGCTTGTAGAAAAACCGTTGCCGCCATTAACAAAATGTGGGATGATTAAAATAATTTAGCTTATATTGGTTTGGCCTGTTCAGGTTTGGAAACGCTAATATGAAGTTTTTCCTTTGACTGTTTATGTAAAAGAGAGGATAAAAGATAGCTCAACACACAGTAAAAACTATGTACCTTTATTTATGATTATTTGTAATTTTTGATTGGAAAAATATAGGTCTTGATTTATACCTTGAGATTGTCCAGGCTGCCTATGACAGGATATATAAGTAAGTGTGCAAGCAGAAGTTGAAGTTAAAAATGGCGTTAATCGTTCATTTTACAATTTAAGACTATGATTTATCCTAGAGCATCAAATAGCTTCTCTACGCTACATTGAAGCCCTTCAAAATTGAACGATACGGCCGTATCGCCAATACTATATGCTTCCATGGCATCAATATCATAATCCACAAAACTATACGTATATACACGCTTGCACTTGATGTCTGCAATCTAGTATTCCTTGACGCCTGACAACATGTAGATGTTAAGCTTGTCAACCATGTCTTTTTTTCTTGTATTTGGTGAAAGTATTTCCACCACCATGGCTGGAGTTCCCATGTAACGTCCTTCTTTGTCTATCGTGGTTTTATAATCGCACGCGATGGTTATATCCGGCTGCATTACATCGGGTTCCTTGAAGCCAACCTTGTAAAAGTGGACATCAAATGGTGCCAGGCATGCCTTGCAAGGCTTATCCTTGAATTAATAATAATAAATTATTGGTAAAAAATTGTTGACAGGAGGTGTTTTTAATGTGATTATAATGGGAGATTATAATGATGAATTATAAATGTACCAGGAATTATACTAGTGATTGCTTCATAGTAAGTGCTTCCCAATAATGATTGCCTTATAGGAATTGTAGGGGGAGATGCGGTTAAATTTATAGTGATATGTTAAAATGTATTAATCATAATTCCTGGGTTTAAAGGAGAGCTATAGAGTTATATGGAGAAGTTAAACCTTATAGCCACGGCTGTATTTGGCGTTGAGGCTGTTGTGGCGAGAGAGCTGAAAAAACTGGGATATACCGAACAAAACGTGGAAAACGGGCGCGTCAATTTTACGGGAGACTATGAGGCCATATGCCGGAGCAATATATGGCTTAGAACTGCCGAGAGGGTGCTGATTAAAGTTGGCGAATTCAAGGCCCTTACCTTTGACGAGCTTTTTGAAGGTACAAAGGCCCTTCCGTGGGAAGAATGGATTCCCGAAGACGGGGAATTTCCCGTGGAGGGAAAATCCGTAAAATCACAGCTTGCCAGTATATCTGACTGCCAGGCCATAGTGAAAAAGGCTGTCGTGGAAAGGCTGAAGAAGGTATATAAGCGTTCATGGTTCGAGGAAACGGGTCCCAGGTATAAGATAGAGGTTGCACTTTTAAAGGATGTTGCCACGCTGACCCTGGATACAAGCTGTGCCGGCCTTCATAAAAGGGGATACAGGAAATTGGTTGGTGAAGCCCCACTCAAGGAAACACTGGCATGTGCCATGCTGTTGATAAGCCGGTGGAGGGGAGACAGGGTTCTTTTAGACCCTTTTTGCGGCTCGGGCACTATTCCCATCGAGGCTGCGATGATAGCCAAGAATATCGCCCCGGGGTTGAAGCGTGAATTTGCTGCGGAAAAATGGCCGAGCATACCGGGGTATTTATGGGAAAGAACAAGAACGGAAGCAATGGATATGATAGACAGGGAACGGGCTTTAAGAATACGGGGTACGGATATTGATGAAAGGGAAGTATCCCTTGCCCGTTACCATGCAAAAGAAGCAGGGGTTGATCAATTCATACATTTACAGTGCATGCCGGTTTCAGGGATAAGCTCCAGGTACAAGTACGGGTTTATTATATGCAATCCCCCTTACGGCGAGAGATCGGGGGAAATCAAGGAAGTTGAGAAACTGTATGTTGAAATGGGGAAGATCTTCAGTAAGTTTGACACATGGTCATTTTATATCCTATCTTCGCACCCGGAATTTGAAAAGCTATTTGGGCGGAAGGCCGATAAAAAAAGAAAACTTTACAATGGCAGGATAATGTGCAATTATTACCAGTTTTTCGGGCCTCCGCCGCCGGGTTTGCAGGATTTAAACAGCAACGAGTTGGTTTAAGC
>JAAZDH010000294.1 GCA_012512865.1 Clostridiaceae bacterium
ATAAATATGTATCCTGCCAACATCGCTATGGCAATCGTCAGTACGGCAATAATCACCAGCAACGAAATAAAACTTATTTTATTAGACAAACCAATGCCCCCTTCACACATGTAATATAACCGGAAATTCAAATTCCCTTCAGAAAACTGAAAATTTTCTCCTTGTACTTTACAACCTTGTCAACAATCTCACCGGTTGTTTCCTTTACTATGTATTTTTTACCGCTCGTGGTGGAAATTATCGTATCAGGCTTCTCCTCTATGGTTTCAATTAACTCGCAATTCAACGTGAATGTTTCCCCATCCAGTTTTGTTAATTCAATCATGATATATACCTCTCCATTCCCACGGTATCATGGCGGGAGCAGAACACGGGTTCCCGGTTTGCGTGGAATTTCTTTGATTTTTAATTTCTCAGTTCCCATTTCCGGCTTCCCGCCCTATACCTATACAGATTTTTTATCTTTTCATATTAACCATTTCCTGCAGCATCTCATCAACTGTTGTCAATATCCTGCTGTTAGCCTGAAAGCCTCTTTGGGCTACGATCATCTCGGTAAATTCCCTTGCAAGGTCAACATTTGACATCTCCAGGACCCCGGGGTTTAAGGAACCTGCACTACCGGTTCCGGGTTTTACAGCACCCAGGAAATCCCCTGAATTTGAAGTGGGCACATACAAATTATCACCTACCCGCTGCAGTCCGCCGGGGTTGGCAAATTCCGCCAACCCTATAAGACCCAGGGGTTGATGCTTCCCATTAGTGTATACACCCATGATTATACCGTCCGACCCGATGCTGAAATAATTTAGTTTCCCGGAAGGGTACCCGTCAACAATTGACGGCTTTACAGAGTCTTCTGAACCGGCATACATTGTAACGTTGGTGAAGTCCAGTGTTACATTGAATTGCTGTGAACCTATGTCATCATCAGGTATTAAAGCTATTACATATGTAACCTTATCTTGTCCCGCGGGTTTTACGACGTTTCCCCCCGCGTCGAATTGAATATTCCCCGTTGCTGAAGATGATATTTCATCATTTCCCACTACTCTCCATTCCCAGGTTGTTGTGCCTCCTCCAGCAGCTGTTTTCCTGAATTCCAGTTTAATCTCATATTCAAAGCCAAGAGAATCATACACGGTTACAGGTACAACAAGCTGTGCATCACTGCCCAGGGCAGGGTCGAAAATTTCCGTTGCTGCGTCCAGGCTTCCTGCCAGTTCAATATTCTCCGTGGCTTTTGCGGCAATTATCTTCTTATTCCCGTTGTATTCATCATAATACAGGTTTAATGGTTCACAAGGTTTATTTGTATCAAACACGTAATTGCCATTAGCATCCGGTTTTCCCCCGTAGTCAAGCCATCCATACAGGCATAGCCCTCCTGGTGTTACAAGGTTCCCCAGCTCATCAAGGGTAAAGTTTCCCGCCCTTGTAAATTTATCACCTACAATGAAGAACCCTTCACCGTCTATATATATATCCGTTTGATTGTCAGTTCTTTGTAATCCTCCCCTTGTTGTATTTATATCTATTGATCCCACATCCATTCCCAGTCCTACCTGCATCGGGTTTGTACCTCCCCTTCCCAGTGCAGGATCAGGCGAGCTTGCACCTTTCAAGGTCTGGCTGAAAACTTCCTGGAAGGTAACCCTGCTTGACCTGAAGCCTATCGTATTAACATTCGCAATATTGTTGCCTATTACGTCCATTCTTGTCTGGTGTGCCCTCAGTCCCGATACGCTCGAGTACATGGATCTCATCATGGTTAATTTACCTCCTTTTTTTACCTATTCCTTCCGTCGTTCCGGAATAGCCAGCCCCCTTTTTAAGGTCCGGCTGTTTTTTAGGCGTTACTATTATCCTTATTGTTTTATTATCCAGATATTTATCCAGGCTGCTAAACTATAACCGCCCCGTCGATGTTCGTGAAAACACTCATCTCCAGGTCCTTTTTACTTGCCGCCGTCACTACAGTCCTGTTTTTTACGCTTACAACAAATGCCATATCGTCCATTAGAACAAGTGAATCTTTAACTCCCTTTGCCCCTGCCCTGTTTACGCCTTCCGCAATCCTGTCTATTTGAAGCGAGGACAAGTTAATATTTCTTGACTGTAATCTAAGCTCGGCATGTTTTGAAAACTTCAAACCCTGCTTCTCGATTTTTTCCTTTAAAATCTCGTCAAATGCAGTATTTCCCTTTACCTGCGGACTTGTCCTGACAGCAGGAATACTGCCTGTTGTCACCTTGTAAATACCATTCACATGCCCGTTTCCTGCTACCACGGTCGCACCTCCCTTCAATCCCCGGCCAGGTTATCCAGTATTTTGTCCACGCTTTCAAGTATCTGGCTTAACAAGTATTCCCCGAAGTTCACTTTACCTACCGGCCCAACACTTTTAATTGCGTCGACGGGAATTTCTTTACCGTTAACTAAAATATTGATTTCATTGCCGTTTAACATAACACTTTCAACTTCTCCTGCAACCATTTCCTTATTCCCGGTAGTACTGTCGACTATTTCTGCCGTAACCCCATTACCAACCAGCGCAAATGCTTTCATAACGGAAATATTGCTGTTTAGATTGTACATCTGCTCCAATGCGCTAAACTGGGCCATCTGTGCAATAAATTCCTTGTCCTCCACGGGATTTAAAGGGTCCTGGTACTTAAGCTGTGTAACCAGGAGATTGAGAAATTCATCCTTTCCGAGTTCCCTCCTTGCGGTCCTGGTTATATCATTTGCATATACTCCTGTTTGCTGGGTTGAATTTACCTTCACCTCGACACCTCCTTTCACGGCAGCTTTCTATGCAATCCTATCATGCTTTCAAGCTGATGGTACTGTACGGCCGGTCGTAATATGAAACCAGTTCGCCGTACCTTTGACTCTCAAGCTGGTAATTTTCGAGTGCTTCATCCATTGCTATCTTGCTGCTCTTTACACCCGGGGTAAACCTCCCGTCATCCTGCCTGGAATATAAACTACCTTCACTTCTTCCGTCTTTCACGGATACACTTAAATCCTGGATAACCAATCCTTGTTTTTCCAATGCATCTTTCAACATTTGAAAATTATTCTCGATTATCTCTTTTACCTGTTGGTTCTCCGTGAAAATTTTTGCCACCACCAGGTTGTTTTCGGTTGCAACCCTCAGTATAACTTTTCCGAGATTGTCAGGCTCCAGGTCCACCACGATAACGGGCTGCTTGTCCGCATCCAGGGCCTTTGCCTTATTTGCCAGGCTGTATATAATTTCATTTCTAAACGCTTCAACCGGTGAATCATCTCCTTGAACGAATAGAATATTTGTTTGCCCTTCAATATTCCCCGGCGAATGGTTAACATGAAAAAAATTATTGCCATCCCACGTTTTATCCATGTCATTCTTGAGCTTTTCAGTAAACTTTTCAGCTTTTACTTTTTCGTCAAATACCAGCCTGTCAATCAATTCTAGTGCCCCTTGGTCGTCTTCGTATTCACGGTACCCGGTGCCTTGATCAATGGATTCCCTTGTAATTTCAAGTTTTTTATCCCTCAAGGCCAGGATTCCATCCCCGGGATTAATTGCCTCGTTCTCCTTGTTCTCCTGGTATTCCTCGTCTACCTGGCCAGGCTGAAGCCCTTCAACATTCCCAGTTCCAATTTCACCGGCATGTTCTTTCCATGTAATGTTCAAAAGTCTCCCGGCTTCAGCGAAGCTTACAGCTTTACCAGGCGCACCGCTTTCTTCTATTTCAAATGTAACAGACCCGGTAGGTAATCCTAGTTTTTGCAATAATTCTTCCAACCTGTACCTTGCTTCCTCCTGCCATCCTGCAATGTCGTTCCCGGCAAGAGGCAAGCCTGAAACAAGTTCAGTTGCTGTTTGTCCGGCCATAACCGGTTCGACCGGGGCATGCTCAGCTGGAACTGGTTCACCTACCATAGCACCTGTCTCAACGCCTGGTAAACCCTTAGCATCCGGTAATACCTTGTTCAAAATTTCTTTTACATCATGGAAATTTCCGTAATAGGCATATAATTCTTTAAGTATTTCCTGCGCAAGGTTATTCCCGTTGTCATCAACGGCAGGCCGGGAAGTTGACATGCCATTCTCATTTGCCATTTCGTGCAAAATCCTGGTTACAGCCTTATGGCAACAGGAAATCAATACTTCAATACCCCCGTGTTTCTTTTCAGGTTCCCTTGACTTTTCTCCAGGGAAAATGCCGTCCTTGGAAACAGGGCTTTTGTTTTCGTCAACATTAACGCATGAATCAACATTTGAAGCGTCATCAACATCAACATATCTTTTCCATGTTGCCTTACTTCCTGTTTTAATTTTGCTTTTTTCAGCCTCGTACCTGGCAACGGCACCATCAAGCATATCCAGGAAACAATTGCCGAAATTTTCCCCGTGGTTTACCCCATGGTTTTCATGCAGCACATGGGCACCCTTCGGGTTAGCCTGGCTGCATAAAGATATAAAACTTTCTACAAGCAATTTATCACCCCCTTTCCTGCCCTTTGCTCTTTCTTCATTGTTTTTTTAATAAAGCTTCTGCCATTTTCTCCGTGATTTTTGACGCAAAAACTGCATCCATACTGCCAAGTATGGCTGAAGCATTCTCTTTTTTCATCTGCAGCAGGATTTCAACAACCAGTTGTATCTTCTCTTCGCCAATTTCGCTTAATATTCTTGCTGCAGCAGATTCATCCATGTTCTCATATATCTGTATGAAATTTTTTATATCCGTGTCCTGCTTTTCCTGGAGCATGATTTCCCTGTATATTTCTTCTGCAACATCCTCGTTGATGGTTTCAAAGTATTTCCGGAAACCTTCCTTGTCCCCTTGTGCCGTAAGCTTTTGTAACTCTTTACTTTTTTCTTCCAACCTCTTTTTCTCATCCTGTATTTTCTGTTCTTCGCCGGCCCATTCCGCTAAAACTTTCTCATATTCTTCCTTGTAAACCTCCAATTCGCTTATGAGCCTGTTTGCTTCTTCCAGCTCCTTTTGATACCTGTCTCTTTCTTCCTTCATTTCACAG
>JAAZDH010000295.1 GCA_012512865.1 Clostridiaceae bacterium
CCCCATGCCCATCATAACGGGGGCAAGGCCCTCGTTGAAGGGGTACGCCACGCCGAACTGGGGCTCGATAATGAAAGCCCCCGTTTTATCAATAAACCCGAAGATATACTGGGGCATAAACAAGGAGCACCCGGCCATGGGAATGGCAAGGAGCAGGATACTGCACAAAACGAACACGGTTAAAATGAATGATTTGTTTTTTTTCGACAAAACATAACCCCCAATTTTTATATTTATACTTTGTTATTAAATTTTACTACAACATCGGTTATATTACAATACCATTTTGTTCCTAAATGCGGTTTTTTTGTCTCCATTTTCCAGGGGCAATTCCCGTTTGCTTCCTGAAAGCCTTGTAAAATACCGAGAGGTCATTGTAGCCCACCTCCTGGGCTATGAAGGCAAGGGTGTGGTCGGTATTTGCCAGGAGTTGTTTTGCTTTTTCTATTTTAAGCTGCTGGATGCGCCGGTTCGGGGTTATCCCGCTGTATTGCTTCATTTTGCGTGCTATATAGTCGGCCGAAAAATTGAACTTGCGGGCCAAATCAGCGCTGGTGACGGGCTTGTTGAAGTTTTCAGCCAGGTAATCCATCACCTCCACCAGGAAATCGTTCCTGCCGAAGGAAGAAAACCATTCCATGCACATGAGGTTGTCAAGTATTGAAAGGAATACCGCTTGTTTCCCCAGGATATCGTAAGGGCGCCTTTTTGAAATATACTCCAGTTGATCAAACAAGGGTTTAAATTGACCGGCATCAAATTTGCCCCTTACGGGCAAGGTAAAATAACCCTTGTTCATAGTTTTATCCTCGTTTCCGTTACAGCCGGCAGGGCAAGCCAATGCTTTGAAGTGTATATAGTAGTATGATGGGGCAGGGCTTCCCCTTCTCCCTTCCTGCCTCAACCCGGGTACCTGGATGTACCATTCACCCGCCTTAACCGAAATGTCATGGCCATCCTCGGTAAAATACAAGGTCCGTTCCAGCATGAACAGCAGGACAAAGCTTTTGCATACACGGGTTACGTGTTTTTCGTCCTGCCTGAAATACCGGTAGCTTGATGTAATAAACTCAGGCCAGGGTGGTATTATAAAATCAATTCCATCAACCAGTGAACTAAACATGCATGACTCCTCCCGTGGTGTTCGATTTTTGCAATATTGACAACGGTTATTGCAATTGCCAAGCCGCGTCATAAATACTATCATGTTAATTAGTATTGCGCTAGTGAAAATATCGCATCATTAAAATATTGCACTAATATAGCACTAATATAGCACTAATATAGCACTAATACGGCCGCTTACCATGTTTAGCCGCGTTAGGCCAATGTTGTATCAATAGTATTATTGTAGCAATAATATTGCGGCAGGTAAACCGTGGATTTGTGCGGAAATTGAAATAACAAGGAGGTTTTTAGCATGTCGCAAAAACTTTACGACCCGGTTTTTACCCAGGTTCCACTTACACAAATCCGTCCCGGAGGGTGGCTCCTAAACCAGCTCAACATACAGGCCAACGGATTGTCAGGCATGCTTGACAAGTTCTGGCCGGATATAAAGGACAGCAAATGGGTCGGGGGAGAAGCCGAAGGTTGGGAACGCGTTCCATACTGGCTTGATGGGTTCATACCCCTTGCATGGCTCCTTGACGATGAAGATATGAAGAGGCGCGCAAGCAATTATATTGATTATATAATTTCATGCCAGGAAGAAGATGGATGGATTTGCCCGGTGGAGAGGGAAAAACGGATGGAATATGACATATGGGCATTTTTCCTTATTTTAAAAGTGCTTGTCGTTTATTACGACGCAACCGGTGATGACCGTATGGAAGAAGTGGTCCGCAAGGGGCTTTTATCCATTGACAGGCACATTGACAGGCACACCCTTTTCAATTGGGGTCATACACGTTGGTTTGAATGCCTTATTCCAATATGGTGGCTGTATGAAAGGACAGGCGAGGAATGGCTTTTGGAGCTTGCTGTCAAGTTGATGAGCCAGGGGTTTGACTGGATTGAACTCTTCAAGCGCTGGCCGTATACAAGGCCGGTCCAGAGGAGGCGCTGGAGCTTCATGAACCACGTTGTGAACAACGCCATGATGCTTAAGTCGGGTGCCCTTACCTGGAGATTGACAGGTTTGCAGGAGCACCTTGACAGCGCCGAGCAGATGGTGAGGCTGCTGGACGAATACCATGGCATGGTTACCGGTGTGTTTACGGGCGATGAATGCCTGGCAGGGACAAGCCCGGTACAGGGCACGGAGCTTTGCGCCGTCGTGGAATACATGTATTCCCTGGAGCACCTTATATCTATCACGGGGAAGGCTCACTGGGGTGACCGGCTCGAAAAAATAGCCTACAATGCCCTTCCCGCTACATTTACCCCGGATATGCTCAGGCACCAGTATGACCAGCAGGTAAACCAGGTAGAGTGCAGCAAGCAGCCATACCCCGTATTTCTCACCAACGGAGGCGAATCGAATATATTCGGGATTGAGCCCAACTATGGCTGCTGCACGGCAAATTTAAGCCAGGGCTGGCCGAAGTTTTGCGCCTCGGTTTTCATGAAGAGCAGCGACGGGCTGGCCGTTCCAGTATACGCACCCTGCACGGTCAATACAGCAATTAACGGCGTGAATGTTTCTGTTACCATGGACACGGGATATCCTTTTCGTGAAACAGTGAATTTCAAGGTAAGGGTTGATGGTGAAAGCTCGTTTGCGCTGCACCTGAGGGTGCCGGAGTGGGCCGGGGGCGCTTGCTTGAAGCTCAGGAAGGCCGCGGGCGGCTGTGAAGGCAGTGAAGAATGTTCAATACCGCTGAAGAGCGGCGGGTTTTACAGGCATGAACAGGTATGGAAAGGGGTAACATCCTTTACCCTTCATTTCCCCATGCGCCCGCAAATCGTGAGCAGGCCCAATAATCTTTATGCCATAACCCGCGGGCCGCTTGTGTACTCACTCCCGGTTGAAAAGCGCGTAGTGGAAATAAAGCGGGAGACCCTCCAGTACGAGCCTCCGTACAACGACTACGAGTTGTACCCTGCAAGCCCGTGGAATTACGGCCTGTGCCTTGACAAGGAAAAGGCAGGCCTCGGTATCCGGTTTGAAGAGCATCCCATCGGGGATTGCCCCTTTTCACCGGGGGGAGCGCCGGTAGTGGCTTACGTCCGCGGCAAAAAAGTGGAATGGGACAAGGTAAACGGCGCCGCTGCTCCTGTACCTAACATGGATAGCGTTGCCGGCGAGGAGGAGGATCTCAAGCTAATCCCTTACGGTTGCACCAACCTGCGCATGACCGAGATGCCGCTGTTAAAGTAGGAAAGGTGCAGCCATGGGAACAGTATACCAGGTGATAGTTCACCAGGGTATAGTTCAGTTGATGACAGCTCATCAGGTTGTAGCTCAGCTGGGTACAGTTCACCAGGGAACAGTGTACTTTGGGACAGTTCACCTGGGGACAGTTCACCCGGGGACGCTAGGTATAGTTCAGCTGATAAATCCTGGTTAAAGCAGGATACTGGACAAAGCAGGATGCTGGATAAAGCAGGATATAGAAATAGAAGGGAAAAAGGGGACGGTTTTCCTGGTTGATTAAAGGGGTAGAGAGGTTACTTATTATAACCACGGAAACGGCAATTTTTATTCCAGGAAAAAACCGTCCCTTTTTTTGTGCAACCGTCCCCATGGTTACCTGTTAATGTTGCTTGTTAATGTTACCTGTCACCGGTTGGCAATCACAGGTTTGCGATTGGCCTGTTTATCTCGTCAATGCGGTAGCCGAATCCGTTTCCCTTGATGCTGTCAAGGTATATTTTGCCATTCCTCCTAGCGTACAAGCCCGGGTGCACTTTTGCCTCGTAACCGGATACCTCGGGGTAGAACTGCATTGAATTTGTTTCCACGCCCATTATGGTTCCCGCATGGCTTGCCAGCAATACGTGTGGTATTTGGGCAAGCATCGGGTTTGTCAGGTCCTGGACCATCAGGGTCATGCCATGCGCCTTTGCCCAGCAAAGGCTCAACAATGCCCCCGTCTGGGTCTTGCAAGTTTTAAGAGCCACGCCGCTCCAGCCAAGTTCGCGTCCGAGCCTTACCAGGCGCCAGTCATGTGCGCTTTCATCCATGAAAAGGGGTTTCCGGGCGCTCACGCTTCTTACGTCAATTTCATGCTTTTCAAGGTCATACGGGAAGGGCTGCTCGATATACAGGATCCTGGCATATATCCTCGGGTGTTCTGCCATGAGCCTGTCAAGTATATCATTCACATAGTCGCATTCCGTGACCTGGCAGTTGAAATCGGCGCTAAACCAGTCAACATCGTATGAAAGCCCGATCTCTCCAACCTCCGTGAGCCTCTTGTAATCCCAGTCGGGGTCAGTACCCGTAAGCTTGATTTTCAGGCATTTTAACCCGTCCCTTTCTATCCATTCATCCAGGGTGAAGGGGTACCCGTCGTCCGGCCGTTTCACGGTACCATCGTCCCGCAGGATATCCTTGCCGCCCACAAGATGCCATGCGACCAACTCTTTTTCCGCAGGTTTTTTAAAGTAATCCCCGGGATACTTGCCGCAAAACACTTTTGACGACTTGCTTGCCGGCTCCAGGTAATATGCCAGATCCCTGTTCATGTACTTTTCATTGTATGTATTATACACGGGTACCTGGTTAACATTGCCGTAAGCATCATGGATGGCAATGTCAAACAGCGAAAAACAGACTAATCCTGCCAGGTACGGCACCGGCTCCTCCAGCAGGTTCACCCGGTTGAACTCCTCGAGGAACCTGGGTAACACATTTTCCAGGAATAAATGGCCCAGTTCCATGGGATGGCCATACCCGGGAAGCTTTGGCAGGTATTCCTCGATGCGCTTGCAGAATCGTTTAAGCGCATCTTCCCGTACCTCGTAACTGAGCTCGCACGGCCATACCCATTGAACGCTCAAGGGTGTTTCCCCCCACCCTTCTGCAACTTGCCCAAGCCTGTTTTCCACCTTCACGCATACCCTTGCGCAGGTAACCCTTGTTAGCGTTTCAGGTCCGAATTTCAATGGTACCCTGGTCTCAACGGGCAGGAAATAAAGCCTTGCTTCTCTTATCCTTATGTCAGTTCCCCTGGTTCTCATAGTACTCATCACATCTCACCTCGCCTTGTTATTCTCCATTTGTTTCCCCGACCTTCCTCCCCGGCCTTCATTCCAGTCACAATACTGCCATTTCTTTTCCAATGTTTCAATTACTTCTATCAATATCTTAGATTTTACGTTGTCTTGGCTTTTTTCGCAATGCCTTGACTCAATGTCTCCACATCTTTCATGAAGCCTCCGCTTCCTTCAAAATGCCCTTTATATACAATATTTCCTCCTCCATCTCGGCTATCAATTTATCACGGTCGTTTTTATGGTAAAAGGGCTGAAAGTTCAATACCCCGTCAAAATTTATATCATTTGATGCTTCTATTATATTATACCAGTTGTTAACACCCTCCTGGCAAGGGGCAGGTCAATAGCTTCAAATCCTTTTTCCTTTTGAATTTGAGACGTATAGAAAAAACAACCGGTCCTAACCTTCCAGCAATTCCAGTGCATTTTCGTAAGATACCTTCCTGTAGGCGGTTTCGGATATTTTTCCTTTTTCTGCTGCTTCGTCCAGCCATGAAGACAGTTTCAGCATTGGATTTGTAATATTGCGCGGGTCGCAAATATCCGTCCCGTAATATAGCCTGTCCTGGAATTCCTCGATAAATGCATACCCGAAATCAGGGTCCCTGGTAACGGCATTATAGCCGCTTCTGGCTGACAAATCCCCGCACAGGTTAGGGTATTTTCTCATGAGCTCCACCACCCTGCCGGGTTTTACCGGCCCCTTGGGATAGCCGTTCCTGTTTTCCCCGGTTACATCCGATTGTACTTGAAATGCGCAATCCGGGTTTACCCCCGGGAGAATGACACCCTTGGAAACCCCGATTTGACTGTAAATCTCCCTGATTTCCTCCGGGGAGGCATAGGTGCCCCCGCCGAAACGTTCAAGTCCTTTATAGGCCATTGTATGTACGTGGATATCAATCTTTTTTGGTATAGGCATGGAAATCATCCTTTCATTAAATGGCATTACGTTTTCTGTTATGCGGAATGCTTGTCTTATGTTGGAAAGAGGTTGTATAAATTTAATGTAAAATATAAGCTCCTTCTATGTTAGAATATAAAATTATAGGAGGAGCTTTTTATTGCAAGGAAAATATCCGGGATTAGCCCTTCTACCTGGATTAAACTAAACAGGGGCAAGGGGGTTTGCACCGGCAATCAAGATATACCGGTGAAGTATCAACTCTTTTTACACTCCTCCACAAATGCCAGGACGTTCTCAATGGGCACCTCGGGTTCCAGTACATGGGTGGGTGACAGTATCAAGGCCCCGTCGTATCCCAGTTTTTCTTTTCTGTCCCTGATTACCTGTTTTACATCTTCCACGGTTCCAAAGGGCATCGTGGTTTGAGTGCCTATTGTTCCGTCAATGATAATTTTATCACCGTATTGTTTCTTCACTGCAACGGGGTCAAGGCACTCGGGCTGCACGGGATTTAATATGGTTACGCCGATCTCTATTAATTCCGGGATGATTTTTTCTATGTTGCCATCACTGTGATACCATATCTGTATGTCGGGCTTTATTTCCCTGACTGCTTGGTAAACTTTCGCCCACCTGGTTTTCATGAACTTGCGCCACAGTTGTATGGAAAACATTAAATCCCTTTGATTTGCCACGTCATCAGCGCTTATTATTACATCCACGCCGGCCTTGGCTGCAGCCACGGCCTTTTTCAGGTTTCGTTCGGCAATCCTGTCCAGGATGTACTCGCATATCTCGGGGTTTTCTATCATGTCCATGAGAAAAGCTTCATATCCCCTTATCTGCCATGCATCCTCGTACATGTGGCACAGGTGGCAAGTGGTTACAAGGTTGTTTTCATGGGCCTTGTCCACGGCTTTCTTCATGTGGTCACCGGTATACCATTCCACACTTGGATATGGAAAATCCAATATTTCCTCGAGGGTGGTCGCATTTCGCAAGGGGCTTATGTAACGGGTGAAATGATAGCTGCTTCCAGGTATGTTCAAGACACCAATGCTGTTTATATAGGCACCCGGGGGAATCTCCACATCGGAAAAATACCTGCTGAAATCCTTGGGTTCCAGGTTTTCAGGCGGCTTTAAACTCACTTCCGCCGGTGTGTACATGCCGAAGTATTCCCGCAAGCTGACTTTTTTATCTACTTGGAATTTCTCCCTTATCCTTCTTTCCAGGTCCGGGGTGAAATTCGAATAAAAAAGGAACTGCCCGTTTGGTTCATGGGCCACTGCAGCTTTAAATATTTCAAGCTGGTTCATAAATCCTCCTCCTAGTTCCAAAGATAAAAAGGCTTCTTTGCATTTTTCTTGCCGCTACCATTTTAGGTTACAGCAAAAATATAATTATTTCAAGTGTTTTTTGCTGTGTATTTCAGTACAAATATCACGGGTACAAAGTACAAATCAACAATTCAATAAAACAATCCAAATATTTGCATTTTTTCCAAGTTGAATCCAGATTATTTATCAAGCCGATTCTCATTTTTTTATTAAATTTATGTGAATTTGTTGTACTTTGCAGTGTTTTGTGGTACTATTATATTGGGGGGAAATTGGTTAATATTTTCAGCAGTGCTAAAATGGCAGAAAAATTCCCCGATTAAATAAATATAACTGCTGGGAATGTCAATTTTTTTTTACAGAAAGGGGTTTTACTTAGAAATGAATCCGACAAATAACAAGAAACTATTGGAATGGGTAAATGATATGGCCAAGATGTGCAAACCGGACAGGATTTACTGGTGTGATGGTTCGGAAGAAGAATATAACAGCCTTCTCGAAGGGATGGTTGCATCAGGTTCCGCAATCCGCCTTAATCCTGAAAAACGCCCTGGTTGTTATCTTTTCAGGAGCGATTCTTCCGACGTTGCACGCGTCGAAAACAGGACTTTTATATCTTCCGTAAAACAAGAGGATGCAGGCCCGACCAATAACTGGATTGACCCCGTTGAGCTTAAGAAGACCATGACCGCATTGTACGACGGATGCATGAGGGGACGTACCATGTACGTGATTCCTTTTTCCATGGGTCCCATTGGTTCACCTATTTCAAAAATTGGGATACAACTCACGGACAGTCCATATGTTGTAGTTAACATGCGCATTATGACCCGCATGGGCAAAAAGGTCCTGGATGTTCTCGGGGAAGACGGCGAATTTGTTCCATGCTTGCATTCCGTAGGCGCACCGCTCGCTGAAGGGCAAAAAGATGTAACATGGCCGTGTGCTCCGATGGAGAATAAATATATAAGCCATTTTCCCGAGGAAAAAACCATATGGTCATACGGCTCGGGATACGGCGGAAATGCCCTCCTGGGGAAAAAGTGCTTTGCACTGCGCATAGCTTCGGTATTGGCCCGCGAAGAAGGCTGGCTGGCCGAGCACATGCTTATCTTGGCAATTACGAACCCGAAGGGAGAGCGCAAATACGTTGCAGGCGCTTTTCCCAGTGCTTGCGGTAAAACAAACCTGGCAATGCTGATTCCTACAATCCCCGGGTGGAAGGTTGAGACTATCGGTGATGATATTGCCTGGATGAAATTCGGCAAGGACGGAAGACTGTATGCAATTAATCCTGAAGCCGGGTTCTTTGGTGTTGCGCCCGGCACATCCATGAATTCAAATCCAAATGCGATGAAAACAATCAACAAGAACACCATATTTACCAATGCCGCGTTAACCGATGATCATGATATATGGTGGGAAGGCATAGGGTACGATGCACCGGGTCACCTCATTGACTGGAGAGGAAAGGACTGGCATCCCGGTTCCGAGGCCACCGCGGCACATCCCAATGCCCGGTTCACGGCACCTGCAAGTCAATGTCCATCAATTGCCCCTGAATGGGAGGATCCAAACGGCGTTCCCATTTCGGCATTCCTCATAGGAGGACGCAGGCCTACAACGGTCCCCCTTGTACACCAGAGCTTTGACTGGGAGCATGGCGTATTCCTTGGTTCTATCATGGGTTCTGAAATAACGGCAGCCACCATATCCGACAATATTGGAAAGGTCCGCCGGGATCCCTTTGCAATGCTGCCCTTCTGCGGATACCACATTTGCGATTACCTGCAGCACTGGCTTAACATTGGAAAGAGGACGGACCCTGACAAGCTCCCGAAGATTTTCTACGTCAACTGGTTCAGGAAAGATGAAAACGGCAGATGGTTATGGCCCGGCTTCGGCGAAAACAGCCGCGTGCTGAAGTGGATTTTTGAAAGGGTGTCCGGCGAAGGCAAGGCGGAGAAGACGGCCATCGGCTACATGCCAGCCATTGATGCAATTGATACACAGGGGCTTGACGTAAGCGACAGCGACATGCAGGAATTGCTTAAGGTTGACAAGGAAGGCTGGCTGAAGGAGGTCGAATCGATCCGCCAGTATTATGCTGCGCTGGGAGACAAGCTCCCCAGGGAAATGGCAGGGCAGCTGAACGCCCTTGAAGCAAGGCTTCGCCATCTGTAAGGTTATAAGCGGTAAGAAGCACATGCGCAAAAAGATGAAACAGTGAAAACTGTGCATGTAAATAAAAGAGTGAAATAGTATATGTAAAAAAGGCGGCTTTTGCTTGTTTATTAATTCATGAAAACCAGCAAAACCGCCTTTTTATTTATACACGGGTATCGAATTAATACACGGGTATTAAGCCTTGGCTTTTACCGGTAATGCACTGTCCCCCGCCAGGTGTGACTACCAACGTATTTTCTATTCCCACCATCCCGATACCCTCGAATCCTTTCTTGGGTTCCACGGCAAAGACCATGTTCTCTTGAAGGGGATTATTAAATCCCTCGGCGATTACGGGCGGCTCATCCACCAGTAAACCTATTCCATGTCCCAGGAACTTCACCTTACGCTTTCCGAAACCCATGAAATTTTCCTTGAATCCCGGGTCCAGGCTGTCCATTATGATTTTATATATGTGGGCAGGGGTTATGCCGGGTTTCAGCATGGATGCTATTTCATCCTGGATATCCACGCATTTTTTATGGGCATCAATTACATAACCGGGAAGGGGTTTGCCAAACATGTATGTCATTGTTTTGTCAGTGTGATATCCTTCTACGCCGCACCCCACATCGACAAAAACAAGGTCGCCGCATTTCAGCTTTCTCTCCCGGCTTCCCAGTATCGGCACGGCAGGGCTTATACCATGATGGCCGCCCGGCCCGTTGAAAAAGGTCGGGTAAATAGAACTTTCGCCAAAACAAATATGGCCGATTCCCATTTCCGTGTCAAACATGCCGAAGCGGGAAATTCCCTGGTGCCCCTCGGCAAGCATTACCGAATATAGTTCGGTTGCTAGCTCCAGTTCGCTCATACCCTCTTCCAGGAGACCGGGTACGATATCCTCCAGTATGCGCCTGTGTATCCTGCCCGATTGCTCCATCAGGGAGAGTTCATACCTGCTTTTTACGGCCCTCACCGAGGCTACCTGCCTGTCAAGGGGTTTTATTTCCTTGAAGGGGAAGTGCTTTTGGAGCCGTTGGCTCAAGGCAATAGGCACCACCTCGGTTTCCAGGTATATAGCTTCGGGGAAATTCCCGGCAGTTATTGCCATTTCGCCGGCAGCATCGCGAAAACTGTCCATTGGCTTTATTGCCGGGAACAAGGATTCGTCCAGCGCACGTTCATAGCTCCGCCTGACCCAGTATACGGCTTCACCATCCCGGGGAATATATAACATGCCGTCCTGCATCGTGCCGGTGAAATAATACTGGTTTATCTTGCTGAAAATAACAGCCGCTTCCCAGCCTGGGTTTTCCGTGTCCATCGTTTTTCTGAAGCGTTCCATGCGCCCTTGCATCTCGCATAAGGGCACTTTTTTTGACGCGCTTTCGTTACTTGTAGCGCTTATACTATTTGCGCTTCCTGTATTATTTATACTACCCGTACTACTTGTACTGCTTGTACCGCTTGTACCGCTAACATTCACATCACCTGTCATTTTTCCTCCCGCCTTCATTCGTATATTTTCATCTATCTTCATTTGCCTTTCTTCACCTGCTTATCTTCGTTTATTTATTTTCACCTGCTTATCTTTATCTGCCCATCTTCAACTGCCTTTATATATATTCACCTATCTTCACCTATCATCATCTATTTCCTCTTCTACACATGCAAGGCATTCCCTTCTCCATTCGTTAACCGTCTCCCCCGTCACCGCGCCGCAGTATGTCCTGCAAAGATACCAGCTTCCCCAGGAATGGCCGTCCCATGTATACTTGTCCCTGTCATTCCAAGCCCATATTTTGCAGCCCTGGAACGGGTATATCCCGTTTCTTTTCTCAAAATCCCTTGCATATTCCTCCAGGCTTAAGAATTTCAGCTTGTATATCGTTAAATGCTCCCGGGTAATTACCTTCTGTAGCAGGTTTCCATCATCATCTATGTAATATTGCTTATACGGTCTAATAACATTGTTCCCCCGTAAGGTTGCAACGCCCACAAATTTATCCCCGTCAAATTTTCTAATGGTATGCATAATCTCTTGCTTTCCAGGGATGAGTTCATAATACTCCAGGACCGACACGAATAATTTGCCGCCGGTATTTCTAACACGCCTGCTTCCAATATCAACGCGGGAATTCCTCATGAAAGATTCTATTTTCAAGGAATAATCCCCTACTCCAAGATGGATTAAACTATTTCTAACCCTGTTGATTTTAATTTCTTCCTTAATTTGCACGAGCTCTTCGTTATCCAGGTAATAATCATTTCCATCATCCATCCTGAAGGCAATCCTGCCGCCTTCCATGCATATCCGCTCGGGGATATAATAACCCTCAACGCCGTATTGGTTTCTCCCCGCTTCTATGCGTGGAATATCCGTTCTTGCAATAGCGGACTTGCTTAAATCAATGGTAAAAAACCTGTGCCTGTCGTTTAAAATGAGTATGTTTCCAGAAGGATCCACGTATATATCAATTATTATGTTATATTCATCCCGCGGTGTTTTTATATCCTGTATTATACTATTATCCTTGTCTATGACAATTCGCTCGTTAACATTGTCCACTATGTAAAACTTGTCATCCCTTGCAAAGAAACTACCAGGTCCCTCGGCAACATCAATATGGACATTTTCATTGTGATAGCGGATAACTGATACTATATCCTGGCTTTCCTTGTTAAACTCTACAGGCATTTCCTTGTTAAACTCTACAGGCAGCTGAAGCAACGTTTCCGCATTGCCCGGGCTGTACACGGGGCTGTTCACAGGGTCGTTCATTGCGCTGTTCATGGAGCTGTTTGCCAAGCTGGTTACCGGGTTGTTGGCCGGGCTGTTCATGGAACTGGTTACAAGGCTATTTACGGGGCTGTTTTTAAAGCTGTTTACAGGGCTGTTCATGGGACTGCAATTGCTTGCGTTAACACCGGTGCCTGGGCATAAAGCGGAAGCAACCAGGATAAATAAGGCGCATACCAAGCAGTTGGCAGTTTTCCTATTCATTTACATGCCCCCCTGATCTTCGCTTTCTACCCTCTCTCTATTACCGCCCTCCGCCGGAGAGATGCCTTGGAGGAACAAGAGAAGCTGTATTTAAGCCGCTTTCGTAAGCCGCAATTATCTTGTCCGCGAGCTTGTTGAATTCCTCGTCCACAGTGCACCTGGCCGGGTCTGATTCGTACCATGCGATGGTTTCCTTTATCCCCTCGGAAAAAGGTACGGTCGAAGTAAACCCGGGAACAAAACGCTTGATTTTGCTGTTGTCGAATACTGCACTCAAGGCCTTGTCGCCAAGAAGCCCGCCGGTTTGTTCCGGCGAAATTGTGCATATAAAGTCCGACGAAATGTGAATGATGTTTGGCTCAACACCTGCCGCCTTCCCGATTAATTTCGCAACCTGGTCCCAGGTCAAGACCTCGTCCGAAGTGATATGGAAAGCATGCCCTATAGCGTGCATATTTCCTATAAGCCCGATAAAACCCTTTGCAAAATCCGTGTTGTGGGTAAGGGTCCAAAGGGAAGTACCATCGCCCGGAACTATGATCTTTTTCCCTTTTCTCATGCGATCGACAAGGGTCCACCGGTGCTCGCGGCTGTTAAATGCAAAAGGTATCATTGTCTTGCCGTATGTATACGAGGGCCGCACAATCGTCACGGGAAAGCCCTTTTCCCTGTATTCTTCCGTTAAAAGCAGTTCGCATGCAATTTTATCCCGTGCATATTGCCAGTAAGGGTTGCAAAGGGGTGTGGATTCGTCAATCAAGTAGTAGGACGGCGGTTTCTGGTAAACGGAAGCTGAACTTATAAATATGTACTGGGCTGTTTTCCCTTTAAAAAGGTCCACGTCCGCTTTTATGTGTTCCGGGGTGTATGCCACCCAGTCAACAACAACATCAAAACTATAGTCCGCAAGTACCTTGCGTATATTTTCAATATCCCTTATATCGCCCTTTATCAGCTTGGCACCTCCAGGAAACAGGTCGGCCCTTTTCCCGCGGTTAAGGAGGTACAAGTCAATACCCTTTTTCACCGCCAGCTCCGACACGGCCGAGCTTATAACCCCCGTACCTCCAATAAACAATACCTTCATCAGTCAATACACCTCGTTTCTTGTTTACACTGTTATTATTTTATCCCAACCTGCGTTCCTTGCCAAGTGTCCGGGTGCCTGCATATCATCACTTCATCACTATCATCAATTCATCAATTAACTAATCAATTTATCCATTTTCAGCTACCTGCACCTGTCCTCATCTATTTCCGTTTTACCTCACTCACTGCATTCCCTTCTCCATCCATTAACCGTCTCACCCGCCATCGTACCATGATATGTTCTGAAAAGATACCAGTTTCCCCATGAATGGCTGACCCATGGATAATTTTTTATTTCATCCAGGGTCCATATTTTGCAGCCCTGGGACAGGTCTGCCAGGTTTCTTTTCTCAAGCTCCCTGGCGTATTCCTCCAGGTCCAGGAATCTTAACTTGTATATCGTTAAATCCTCCCGCGAAATTACCATCTGGAACAGGTCACCGTAGGCATTCATGTAATACTCCCTGTTCGGGCTGATGAGCGGGTTCTCCCGTATAATGGCAACGCCCGATAATTTCTCCCCATCATATTCCCTGACGGTACGAAGGGTGATCTTGTTTCCCGGGGGCATCTCGAAACACTCCGTTACCGGTACATAAGTTTTGCTGCCAACATGTTTTATCTTTCCATTTCCAATATCCACATGCGTATTTTTTAGTAAAGACTGGATTTCCAGGCCATGATTCTTAACCCTAAAACCAATCTTGATTAAACTATTATTAATCTTCCTAATTAGCGGTTTTTCTACACTATCATCTACAACTACCATAGTGTTTCCCGCTAATACGCTAACCATATCACTTCCCATGTATGCATTTTTAAAGTTTAAACCCACATTGGGGTCAACTGGAAGTTTACCTATCTCTTCAAGGGAGATTTTTTTTATCTCAGCGCCGGGTTTATCAAGGTCAAGGGTATAGTGTCTTTTGCTGTCATTCAGGATAATTGGTCGTCCCACGGGGTCAAAATATATATCAATTATTGTTCCATATTCATCCTGGGGTGTTCGTATATACTGTATAATATCGTTTCCCCTGGCCACAACAATTCGTTCATTAACATTATCTACTATAAAAAACCTGTCACCATCAACGAAAAAGCTTTTTGGTCCCTCGGTATCACTAACAGGGACGCCTTCTTCACTAAAACTGACAACTGAAACCCTGTCCCGGCTTACATTGTTAAACTCCACGGGCAACCGAAGCAATATTTCCCAGGGATATTTTGCCGGGCTGCCCACGGGGTTATCCGCGGAAATGCTCACATGGCTATTCAACGGGCTGTTCCCCGGAACGCCCATGGAACCGGAACTGCTTGCTTCTGCAATGGTATTTAGACATAATACGGATGCTGCCAGGGCAAGCAAAATACATGCCAGGCAGCAAGACTTTTTTCTACTCATTTACAACTGCCCCCTTTAATTATCATGCTCCGCTTTCTCCTCTTTTAACCCGGCTAAACCAAGTACTGCGGCTATTCGAAGCTATTACAGCAAGCAATTATATCTTTTGCGTTTTTAGAACTGGTGTTTTGTGCTTTTGCATACCAGGCATTTGTACCAGGTGTATTAAATATGACCATCCATTATATCCATTATATTGCTAAAGCAATTCTATTGTTAAAAGAAGTTATACTGCTAAAATAAGTTATGCTGCCAAATAAATTACGTTGCCGGAATTATCATATTGCTGAAACAATTATTTTGCTATAACAATTGTTTTGCTGAAACAATTATTTCGCCCGAATCATTACACTGCTAAAACTATTATACCAATAATATCCTATAATATCCTATTCTATTCAATATGTTAGTATTATATTATTTTATATAATTAATGTTAATTAATGTTAATTTCTGCTTGCTATAAGCAATAATGCACCAAATCGGCCTTAACCTTGGAAAAGCGCTTTCATGTCTTGACTTGCATGATACACCTGTGAAATAATGTAAAAGGTAAAGGAAGCTTATTTGAAAGGGGATGCTTATGGGCAGGGTACTTGTTGTAGGGAGCCTTAACATGGACTTGGTGGTGGAAGTTGATGAAATGCCTAAAATTGGCCAAACTATTAAAGGGAAAAGCCTGGAGTACATACCCGGCGGAAAGGGTGCAAATCAAGCATATGCAGCCGCAAAGCTGGGTGCCGGGGTTTTCATGATCGGGGCTGTCGGGAATGATGCTAATTCATCTGTCCTGCTGCGCAACCTGGAAAGCGCAGGCGTGGACACCACCGGGATTTCAATTGCCGACAGGGAAACAACAGGTATTGCATTTGTCCTGGTAAACAAGCAGGGAGACAACCAGATTATTATAATCTC
The DNA here is from genome assembly GCA_012512865.1 of Clostridiaceae bacterium. Lineage (GTDB taxonomy): Bacteria > Bacillota > Clostridia > Acetivibrionales > DUMC01 > Ch48. The sequence goes on from JAAZDH010000295.1 coordinate 15,990, forward strand.
GGGGGCAAATTCAAAAGTCCTGCCGGGAATGATTGACGAAAAATCGTACCTTGTTGAAAATTGCGACATTGTCTTGATGCAGTTGGAGATACCGCTGGAGACCGTGATTTATACGGCGGATCTCGCGAAGAAACACAACAAGGTAGTAATTTTAAATCCTGCGCCGGCCCAGGATTCCTTGCCGGGGAAGCTTCTTGAAAACGTGGATATCCTTACGCCAAATGAAACGGAACTCGAGATGCTGACGGGAGACAAGATAAGCGGCCTGGATTTGGGACCGGGTCCTGGTTTGAACCTGGAGGGCGTGGTACTGTCCGCCCGCAAGTTAATCCGCCAGGGGGTAAAGAACGTTATTGTTACACTTGGGAAACACGGTGCCGTGCTTGTTACAGAAGATGGTTTTGTCCACAAGAAAAGTTACGATGTGGGCACTGTTGTAGATACAACTGCTGCAGGGGATTGCTTTTCCGCGGCACTGGCCGTGGCCTGCTTGAAAAACCAGCCGCTGGAGCAGTCAATGGAATTTGCAAACATGGCCGCATCGATTTCCGTTACAAGGAAAGGCGCCCAGCCTTCCCTTCCCTCGCTGGCTGAAGTTGAAGAAGCGCTGGCTGCACTGAAGTAACGGCTGCATTGAGGTAACCGGCTGCTTTAAAGCAACCAGACGCCTTAATGTAATCGGACACTTTAATGTAACCGCACGCTTTAAAGAAAATAGATGCCTTAAAACCATATCTTTCAGGGAGAAGTATTGCATGTCAAGGAAGAAGAAAAGGGAAACATACGATTACCCCGCGGAAAGACTGCATGGAAGCGAAGTGGCTTACGTTACCGCCCGGGACGGCACAAGCCACGAAGAAATCGTGCTTTGCAAGGATGCAACCATAAATATAACGGATGATGAATTAATCATCATATGCAATAATAAGATTGTATTTCGCCGCGAGCTGGCAAAGCTTAAAATTTCAGACCTGATGAGCCTGGATGGCACCATCATGCGTTATACGGATGAATCCTCGGGGGAGCAAAAGGTTATTACAGCGCATTTTAAATACCACAGGAAATAAGTAATTGCTTATGCTTCTTATTTCCTGTGGAAAATCCAAAGCTTCCCATTACCTTGAAATCTCAAATTTATACTTGCCCGAAACCAAGGTTAAAACAAGCTTGTCCCCCTTTATGCATGCATTAATCCCGAATACTCCCTCTATACTTTCCCCGCTTTCCATTACCTTGCCGTCATAGCTTGACGGCAGGTAAAGCGTCGCATGGGCGTTTACTGGTACTGATATTTCTATTGTTACCTTGTCACCGCTGTTCGTCCAGTTGCATTCAATGCCGCCGTACATGGATTCATGCCTGCATTCCACGTATGAAAGGCCGCATTCCAATGCCGGGCGCAGGATAATATGCTTGAAGCCGGGTTCATTTTCATCGGGCAAGATTCCTCCTATGTATTTATACATGAAGGCAGAAACGTCGGAAAAGGCATGGTGGTTGTGTGAGCCGCCCCCGTTCCAGCATTCCCAAAGTGTCGTGGCCCCCATGTCAATCCATTTCTTGAAGCTGGGGAATGTATCCTGTGTAATCATCCTTATCCCCAAGCCTGCATGTCCCCCCTCACCAAGGGTGTTCATCACGTACTTGTTGCCCAGTATTCCAAAATCAATGTGGTAGTCTTTTTCTTCTATCTGGCTTAAGAGAAGCTTTAAAAGGGCTTCTTTTTCATTATCTTCTGCAAGACCCTGGTAGAGCATGCAAGCCGTGGAGGTCTGGCAATCCCCGGCCACTTTCATTCCCCTTTCATCCTTTTTGAAAAACTCCCGCCTGAATGCCTCCTTAATTTTTTCTGCCAGGTTCCCGTATTTTTCCGCATCCTCTTCCCTGCCCAGTATCCTTGCTATCCTGGAGAGAGTTTCCGCCGTCTTGTAATAATATGCCGTATCGGTAAGGGCCGTTGGAGTTTTAAAGGATGACATGTTGACGGAAATGGCCGGCCCTTCGAAAGGAGGGCACCAATCCCCTATGCCGTAGTGCACAATATAGTTTTCTGCCATGCCCGTTATAAAGTCACAGTGCTTCTTTATCGCGTCATACATTTCCCCGAGGATTACCCTGTCGCCGCAATAGGTGTAAATGTACCATGGGATAAGCGTGAGGGCGCTGGACCAATCCGGGCCGTTCCCCCAGTTGTAACCCCAGCCCGTTGACGGGACAACGCAGGGTATCGCACCGTTGGGTTTTTGCGAATCTTTAAAGTCCCTCATCCATTTTACGTACGCGGCCATCGGCGCAAAGTTCAAGAGTGCCTGCTCCGCGGAGAGGGAAGCATCACCCGTCCAGCCGTTCTTTTCCCTGTGGGGGCAGTCGGTGGGTATACCGTGATAGTTGGATACAGTGGCCCAGTAACAATGCTTTTGTATGGTATTCAGGGTTTCATCGGAGCACCTGAAGTGCCCCCTTTCTTCAAAGCCTGTATGCATGACAAGCCCGGTCACCGCATCCAGGCCGGGCTCGTAATCCAGCCCGGAAAGCTCCACGTACTGGAAGCCGTGATACACAAATACCGGCTGCCACGTTTCAACCCCGTCTCCCTTCTTTATGTATTTATCCGTTTGGAACTCGCCGCTCCTTACAAACCCGGCAATAGGCGCCTGGTTTAAGCTCACGTTGTCTTCCTTGAGCAAGTCGGAGTACCTTATCACCACTTCCGTGCCTGCCTTCCCCTTAACCTTGATCCTTACAACACCGGAAAAATTCTGGCCCATGTCAAATATACAGGTCCCGGAAGGTGACTGCCATTTCCTCGCGGCCGCCAATTCCTTCGTTATTCTTATCGGCTGGAGTTCAAAGGCGCGCAGCACCCCGCCGGGCGGGCGTATTATCTTGGCAGGCTCCCAGCCCGAGTCATCGAACCCGGGAGTATTCCATCCCGGTATTTCAAGGCGAGCATCGTAATACTCGCCGTTTCTTATACCATTAAAAGTGATGGGGCTTTTGGCAGATTTCCAGGATTGGTCCGTTGTAATCACCATCCTGCTGCCGTCCGGGAGCTTTACATGCAGCTCGGCGATAACCTTCGGCCAATGGCGCCATGTTGCCTGGCGCGTGTTCCAGGGGTCCTCGGCAAAGCAATTGTACCAACCATTGCCCAGTATTATGCCAATGGCATTTTTACCAGCTTTCAGTAGTTCCGTGACATCGTATGTCAAGTACAGGACGGTGCTGTCATAGCGGGTAAAGGCAGTGGAAAGCACGTCATCCGAGGGTTTTTCCCCGTTGATCCAGGCATAAAAATATCCAAGGCCGCAGATATACAACCTTGCCTCCGCGGGTTCGCAATCGAGCTCGAAAGAAGTCCGAAGAAGCGGTGCAGCATAGGCAGTGGCCTCGTTCCTTATGTAACCTGCCGTAATCCACTTTGCAGTCCATTCCTCGTCCATCTTGCCGGTTTCAAAAAATGCGACATCGCTCTCAAAGGGCATGTCCTCCATGTCGTATGCCACGACCTTCCACCAGTAGCGCGTGCGCGGCAACAGGGCTTTCCCGGCATAAGATATGTGTATATTGTCCGACGATGCAATCTTTCCGCTGTCCCACGCATCGTAAATGCCCCTTTCCAGCTTTTCCCTGGAGCTTGAGACAAGCAACCGGTATGCAGCCTGGCGCTGCCCGCGGGTATCCGAGTAAAGCTTCCACGAAAAACGCGGCTTGGAATCTATTCCGATAGGATTCTCCAGGTAATTACATGATAGACCGTATATTTTTAGACCCTTATGAAGACATTTATTAAGACCTTTATCCAATAAAAAACACCTCCATTGAAAAGCTATTATTACTTTGCTTTACCCCGCTTTAGCTGCCGTATAAAGCCTCTATATATTCCCGTATTGCAATGACATTTTCCGGGGGAGTCCCGTAGGGCAGCACGCCGGTGCCCACGATAAATTTATCATATCCATTGACCTTGCCAAGCATCATTTCGAGTTGCCTTAGTATCTCCTCGCGGGGTCCTCTTTCCACCAGCTTGGGGTCAATGTTCCCCCTTAAGGCTACGTTTCTCTCCCTGGCTTTTTCGATAAAGTATTCCATGTCCGCCTTGAAATCCGATATTAACAAGGTTGTACCGGTTGAAAGCATGTCTTCGAGGATTGCCGATGTATCCCCGCCTATGACAAGGGGGGCCATTTTCAGCCCAAGGCTTTTTATATAGCTTATGAGCTCCCTTTCGTAAGGCATGGCAAACTCCCTGTAAATCCCGGGTGTTAACAGTGGCGGGGCGGCCCATGATTCAAACAGGGTTATCCCAAGCCCCCTTCCTGCTATCTCCCTGCAATAATCCTTTTGAAAAGACAGGACTCTATCAAGCAATAAATGGACCGATTCCTCATCATCCATGCAATCCCCTATGAGTTTTTCAAAACCCACAAGCTCCGCACAAATAGAAAAGGGGCCCGATATGCCAACGCCTACGCTCACATGCTCTCCAATCTTTTTCTTCACGCCTTCCGCAGCCCCGAGGATTATGCCAATCCGGCCCTTGCCAACGGAAAAGGATATTTCATCCAGGTTATACGCATTGCAAAGAGGATGGGTTAATATCCCCGGTACGGAATTGTCCTCGTGAAACTTAACCTTGCACCCCAGGGCTTCAGCTTCAATATTGTACACGTCTACCCCTACGGTAACGGCATCCTGCCTGTACAACAAGTAAGACTGGACCTGGGCTTCCTCCAGCAACTCCCTGCTCCTTGCCGTTTCACTGGGCGTCTTATTAATTATCCTGGCGCTGTGCTCAAAAATAGTCGGCATGAATTTTGGTTTTACAGCCATTGCTTCTACTCCCTTTCCTTCACCGCAGCATGGTATAGATACTCTTGCGAGTCACGCGCGGTATCTCACTATATGCATAATGTTGCTTATAATGCTGCCTGGTTGAATAGCGTCTTGTGCCGGGCATAATGCCTTGTGGTTCACATGGTTACAGCAGTTGCCTGTACTCCGTGGGCAATACTCCGAAGATTCGCTTGAACGTCCTTGCGAAGTGCCCCACATCCTTGTACTGGAGCATGTTTGCTATTTCATAAACCTTGTTGTTGCTGTTTCTCAAAAGGTGCTTTGCCTCGTTCATTTTCATTTTTATCACGTATTCAACAAAGGATTCGCCCGTCTCCTGCTTGAAAATCTTGCTTAAGTAATTGGGGTGCGTTGACAGGTGGTCTGCCACCTTTACCAGTGATATATCGGTGTATATGTTTTTGCTTATATAATCCATTGTCTGCTTAACTAAAAAGCCATTGTGGCTCTTGCTTTTTTCGCTGAATTCCATGAGTATCCTGTCAAAACGCATGAGTATATAATTTTCCAGTTGGTCAATTGTGTGCATGTTTTTCATGCTGTTTACGGGGTCTTCTTCCTCCCCGAATAATATGCTGATGTTTATATCCAGGACAAACATGATTTTCGTAATAAGAAAGGATACAAGGAAGATAATGTGGTCCTTCTCCTGTATATTGCTCTTCATTGATTCATGCAATGCTTCGATGATTTCATTTAAAATGATGGTTATACTATCCCTGTTATCCGACTTGATTGCCATTATCAAGTCGTCCTCGCAATTTCTCAAGGTGTCAAGGAACTGGTTCTTTACCGCTTTTTCCTTCTGGTTTATGTATACGGATTCCGCCGGGATGACCAGGTTTTTGCCTACGACTATCCTGTATTCAATGGCGTTTAACGCTTCCTTGTACGAGGCAGGAATTCTTTCTATGCTGCCATATATATTGCCCATACCGACGGTCAGCGATATCCCGATTTCGTTATTCACCTGTCCTATGATTTTTTCGCATTTTTCCTTCAAAATGCCCTTCGATATATTCTTTCCGCAAATAAGCAGCCCGATCCTGTCTCCCAGGTTAAATACATATGTCTTGTAACCATCCCCCATGACGTCTTCCGTGATGTTCATGACCGCAGCCCTGTACAAGCTTTCGCCGTAAACATCTATTTCATCCTGGTAACCCGGGCGGACCTCCGGTTCCAGTATGCAAATAACGTATTGGGGCCCGGACAGGTCCACGTCAAGAAACTCGGATTTTTTTTGCAGTTCAACGGGGTTTATTCTTTTTCCCTTGACCAGTTCGATGAAGAAATTGCCCCTGAGGATCGAGATGTTTTCTTCGAGCCTTTTCTTGATATCCTCGTCCCGCTTGACTTTTTCCAGCTGCTCCTCGATCAATTGCTTTGCTTCAATTACTTTCTGCAGGAGTTCATTATGGTCAATGGGTTTCAATATATAGCAAAAAGCATTAAGGCTCACGGCCGTCTGTGCATACTGGAAATCCTTGTAACCGCTTATTAATATTACCTTGACGTTGGAGTATTTTTTATTAATGATTTCCAGGAGCTCAAGTCCATCCATGTCAGGCATGCGAATATCGGTGGCAATGATATTCGGGGTATACTGCTCCAGCATGTCCAGTGCTTCCAGCCCGCTTGCCGCAACACCGCAGATATTTATCCCGTATTTTTTCCAATCAATGCCGTATTTTATTCCTTCCCTGATATGGTATTCATCATCAACAATTAACATGTCAATCATTTTAACCAATCACTTCCCCTTCCGGTTCCAATTGTTCAATTTCCGGTGCCCTTATCACGGGTACTTTCATTGTAACCCTGGTGCCCTTGTTATACCAGCTTTCCACGCTAATCCCATATTCGTTCCCGTACAGAAGCCGTATGCGTTTCTGAACATTCCTCAGCCCGGAGTCGCTTACAACATTCGATGAGTTCATATTGGCAACCACCAGCCGCAGTTTTTCCTCGTTCATTCCCTTTCCGTTGTCTTCAACGACAAAAATGATGTCCCCGTTTACCATGTAACCATCTATCTTTATAAGCCCTCCAGTGCTTATTTCGCCAATACCGTGTATCACGGCATTTTCAACAATTGTTTGCACTATCAGGTTTAGTATATAGCATTCCTCTACCTCCGGCTCTATATTGATTTCATAAGTAAAGCTTTCTCCAAAGCGTATTTTTTGTATATCCATGTAGCATCTCACGCCGTAAATCATATCCCTTATTTTTATCAAATCTCTTCCCTCGTTAAATGTAATCCTGTACATATTGGAAAGGGAGATAACTATCTTCGATATGCTGTCAATGTTGTTCACCTTGGCAATCCAGCTGATTACTTCCAGCGTATTGTATAAAAAATGGGGGTTTATCTGTTTCTGGAGTGCCTTGACTTCCATCTGGGTACGCACCAGCTTTTGCTCGTACAGCTCTTCTATTAATTTTTTTATCCTGCCTACCATCTGGTTGTAGCTCCCGTAGAGGTAACCGAATTCATCCTCCCTTTTTTCACCGATTTTGCTTTCAAAATCGCCTTTTTCCGCCATTTTCATGTATTCCACAAGTTTTGTCACCGGATTGTTTACATATTTTAAAACCAGTTTATAAACCAGGTATATGAAGAAAAATGCAATTATGGTAACCATTATTATTACCAGGGTCTTGAGCCTGTTTTGCTCCTCCAGTAATTCCCCTTCAGGTATCAGCACAAGGAGGCCCCCGCTGATGACTTCATTTTTTTCGAATACGACCTGGTACGTACCTTTATTGCCAATCTTTATTTTTGATAATTTTTGGTTCATTATGCCATTGGCATCAATCTCCAGGATTTCATGCAGGGGTTTATCGATATGGTTGATGTCGTCAGCCAGCAATACTTTTCCATCTTTATCTAAAAAATATACTGCCGTATTGGGAGTAGCCTTTATCATGTCCATTACTTCCAGTATATCCCTCATCCTGAAATGAACGCTTATATATGTAGGTGTATCCAATTTCTTGTTTATCCCGTCCGCTTTTATAATCAAGGTCAAGAGGCTGCTCCTCGGGATCTCCGAGATATTGCTGAACTCGTTGTCGCTATATTTGCTCAGCCACTTTTGATTGCTGTCTATGTTAAGCGCAACTTGGGCCCAGAGAGAATCTTTCATATTCTCATAGGTATACATTCCATATTTTGAAGTTATAAGGTAGCCGGCCTGGCCGATATAAACGAATATTGCATCGATTTCACTGTTTATTTCAGCCTCGTATATAATGTTTTTATACAAGTCATTTATGGTTGTATAAAAATCATAATAGCCTTCTCCATATACTTGTCCCCTCTTTGCGAGTTTTTCAACCGCGGGGTTGACACTTAAAGAATACCCGATATCTTTGGCTTTCTTAAACAAGAAGTTTAAATAACGATTGGTTAATTCCGCGGTCTTCAGCACGGAAGCATTTGTTTTTTCTTTTACTATGCGGGCCGCCATGTTGCTGTAAAATAAAGAAAATGCCACTATTGCAATGAAACTGAAAAAGATTGTGATTATCATTTTAAATTTCAAACTGTGAATATTTAATTTTCTTACGGCCACAAAACCTTTCATTTTATCCTCTCATTTTATCCTCTTATTATACCCTCTTCTATTATCGCACGCCCCACGGCAAGCTAATCGTTATTGATGCTGGCTTGACTTAAGCCCTGCATAAATTTACCCTTTTCTCTTAACCTTATCTCTTATCCTTTTCTCTTAACCTTTTCTCTCAATAATATAACTTAATAAATAAATATTAAATAATATTACTTAATAACTTAATAATATTATATAAAATCAAGCATCTTATGTAAATAACACCGTACCAAGCCGGCAAGCCGCCAAACGGCTGCAGGGCTGGTTACCTGAACTCATGTACGGACTCTATCAATGCTTTAACGTTTTCAAAGGGCGCATCGTTTTCTATTTCCACGTAAAATATCCCTCCCCCGCCCATCCGGTGGTATATGTCCGCAAACTTCCTTATTTTCTCGCGGATTTCCTGGGGGGTTCCGAAGGGTATCAATCTTTGACGGTCAGGATGAATATAGCAGGCAACTTTCCTGGCCCGGCATTTTTCAGCAAATTCATATTCATTGTAAAGATTTGACTGGTGCCAGATTCCATCAATCCCCATATCGAAGAGCTCGTCTAAAATGGGACCCAGCGCACCGCAGGAGTGAAAAAATATCCTAAGGCCCGCCTTTTTTACCATGTCAAAAAGCTTCTCGTACCGGGGGCGGTATACCTCGCGAAACATTTCCAGGGATATGATCGGTCCTGACTGGATTCCCCAGTCATCGCCAAACTGGATGGCGTCCACGCCCAGGTAAACAAGCTGCTCACTAACCCGTGCCATGTAGCCGGTAAGACGATCTAGAAAACGGAGAAAAGATTCTTCTTTCAAGTAAACGTCCACCAGCACATCCTCCACCGGCCTGATTGCATTCATCTTTTCAAAAATTGACACCCAGCCTTTTATAATGAAATACTTTTCTTTCAAGCGCATAATATCCTCTTTTTCTTGCCGCAGTTCTTGCGACTGCAAATCCGGCAGCTTGGGGAATTCATATGTTTCAAAGCATTCCGGGGAATTGGCCGGGTACTCTTTCACGCCGCCATGCAGGCCAAAAACCGCGTATTCCCATAACGTGCCCCATTCATCCCGTTTTAATTCCCTGTAAACCCCGTTTTTTACCGTTGACGGGTCAGGTCTTGGAATTTCTTTAAACTCAATTGGATTATCAGGCGGGTATTGGTTAAATAGGTCAAGCAGTTTTTCCCCGTGCACGTAAAGCCCCGCCCGGGATGAATTGTACACCACCGGTATTTTATCGGGATTGTTGAATTCAAAGGTCCTTATCATGCGTTCCCTGGGTGTCATTGTGCAACCCCCTCCTTAATGTTTTTGTTTTGTCTTCAATTTCTTGTCTTTTCTTTAATATCTTGTATGCACCTTGCCTATCCTTTACTATCTTCAATACCTTGTCTTAACCTCCAGGCCCATTGCCGCATTGGCATCGTCCAGCACTTCCTGGGCACCTATGGCCTTCATTTGGGCCCTGTATCTTTCAATTGCCTCCTGGGGGCTAAGCTCGCCGCTTATGGCCTTTACGATAGCCTCCTGGAAAAGTTTCTTGCTGTCCGCATCAAGTTTTGCGTAAGACTCCGACACTGGCACCTGGTTGTTCTGGAACAGGTGGTACAATATACCATTCCTTATTCCCTTATCCATGTCCACTTCTTTCTTGAGCATTCTCAGGTTGTATTCCTTGTGCCAATCTTCATCAAGGTATTCGTAGAAATACGGGTATTCTGTCCTTGAAAATCTTGGAATCTCGTTGACAATATCAGCAGTGGGAGGTCCCTTACCTTCTGTGACCTCGTGAATAATTATGGTCTTTCCTTCAATATCAAAACCCTTTTCGCCCATCAACCCTACTCTCCCCATGAAATGGCCTTTTTCATCGCCGAAGAATATGTTTACAAACCAGTTTACAACTTCCTTGGGCTGGCTTGTGCCTTTTATCAGGACATAGGGCGCATTGCTGTAACTTATATGATTTATATTCGCGGTAATTCTTCCTTTCAGCGCAAGGATGTTTGCAAATTTTGCCTCCGGGTTGTATTCCCACACCCCGCTCTCAAATGAATATACCCAGTCATACCAGTAAAACGTGCTGCCGCATTTCCCGGATAAGACCTTCTCTCTCATATTGTTGCCCGCGTTCGTGAATATTTCCCTGTCAAGTATGCCTCCCTTGAAATGCCTGGCCAGGTAACTTAAGCAATCAACCATGCCCGGCTTCAGCATGCTGTCAACCCAGCTATTTTCATTGGGATCATATGTTACGGGGCTCTCCCCGACATGATTAAGCCGCGCGTCAAAAGCCTGGAATATGTCCTGGAGGTTCCACATAAAGGAACTCGTGTACCCGTATGTATCATTTATGCCGTTTCCGTCCGGGTCGTCAAAGGTAAATTTCTGGAAAGCCAGTTCAAGTTCATCAACGGTTTCAGGAACTTTCAGTTCGAATTTTTCAAGCCAGTCCTGCCTTATGGACCTTGTGAACATGTTTGGAGTCAAGCCCTTGGGTATGGCATAAATCCTCCCATTGTATTCATACATTTTTTTCATTTCCTCGGGTAATGATTCCCAGACCTCGTTACCTTTCAAGTACTCGTCCATCGGCTCAATCGTACCGTCTTCTATTGCTTTTACAACATCATCGGGAGTAAACAAAAGGGTCATCCCCTTTATGTCCCCTGACGTGATCATTAGGTTCACTTTTTCCATGTAGTTGTTTCTTGATGGGTAGTTTACTTTAAACTTGATGTCAAATTCCCTCTCCATTGCTTTTGGCCATTCTTCCTTGTACTCGGGATAATCCGATGCATCTCCAAAATATCCTGATACAGTAAGCTCAATAACGTCCGGTTTAGCCACCTCACCGGTTTTGTCTCCATCCTGCTCCCCAACCTGTTCTCCTATTGTTTTGCCGGTATCATCGCCCTCACCCGTATCCCTGGTCAGCCAGAGCTTAAAAAATGATAATACTCCCAGTACAATTGCCGCGCCAATTATGATAACCAGGCTGACAAGCGGGATGATAATCAAGCGCCTTTTAAGCGACAATTTCTCTCCCCCCTTCCATTTCATTTTCCCTCCGTGTAATTTATATACCCATTATCAATGGAACTATTATCAATATACCCGTTATCAATATAGCAATTATCAAGATTATCAATGCGCAATTTGTCAATTATCAATTACCAATTATCAGCTGCCAATTATCAATTACCAGTTATCTACCGGTTATCAATCATCAATGCACATGTCATCCCTTTATCGAATTAACCATCAGCCCTTCTGTAAAGTATTTTTGCAGGTATGGATATACCAGGATGACAGGCAGTATCGAGGCTATGATCACGGCCGCCGTAAGCCCTTCCTGTGTTACCGTCGGCTGTAGATCCTTCCCGGTAAATGCCTTTACAACCCCCGCAAATTGCCCCTTCATGTCGTATTGCACTATTACCATTTCTCTCAGCTTTACAGGGAATGTATATTTCTCGGGGGAATTAATGTACATTATTGCCGAAAAAAACGCGTTCCAGAAGCCCAAGCCCGTAAACAGGGCTATTGCTGCAAGAACCGGCTTTGAAAGAGGTAATATTATTTTTATGAAGACGGTCATTTCTTGTGCCCCGTCCATTCTTGCAGATTCAACAAAGCTTGAGGGTATGGTCCAATAATAATTTATTATTATCGCAATGTTCCAGCCGTTTATCAAGACCGGCAATACCAGGGCCGCCATTTTATCTATAAGTTTCAGTGATTTCATCAGCAGGTAGTTGGGAACAAGCCCTCCCGAAAACAAGATGGGCAGTATGATAAGGTAGTAAACCAGGAACTTGTTCCCCGGCAAATCCCTCTTTGACAATGCATAGGCCGTCATGGCATTCAGGAATACCGATAACGCGGTTCCCACGGCCGTTATAAATATTGAATTCATGAAAGGCCTGATTATCGACTTGTCTTTCAATATCATGATGTAAAATACAATTGAAAACCTGTTCGGTATAAGAAAAAGAGAAGAGCTGCTCCTTGCACCTATATCAAGGGATATTCTCAATACATGGAGAACCGGCACCAGTACTATTACAGCAAAAATTGCCATTATTGCCATGTTAACAATATCAAATACATTCAGTTTCCTTTTGTGTTTTTTCAATTTTATATTCTCTCCTCTTGCATTTTCCATATTGCTTTTATCATAATTGCTTTTATACTATTAATCTTATTATATTGAATTTTATCATATTGTTAAATTAAATTTTATCATATTGCTTTTATACTATTAATTTTATTATGTTGAATTTTAATATTGAATTTTACCATATTGCTTTTTTTATGTTGCTTTATTATGCCGCCTTTCGCTATTTCCGCATTTTTTATAATTTGCGCAGTGCACTTACAATATGCTCTTCCTGTCTTCCATCAGTATCTTGCTTAAGAAATTCGCAGCCAGCAAAAATACCAAGGATATCGTGGATTTGAAAACCCCTACTGCGGTAGCCATGGAATACCTTGCCTTGACAAGTCCCACTTCGTAAATATAAGTGTCTATAATCTCGGCAGTTTCAGCAACTGCCGAGTTTTTCATGAGAAATACCGGCTCAAAAAGCCCGTCCATTATAACGGAAAATGATAAAA
>JAAZDH010000296.1 GCA_012512865.1 Clostridiaceae bacterium
CGGTCCTTCCATAAAATAAACGGCCACCCCCTGGACTCATCATCAGAACCTGGTTTAGTTGTTATGCTTAAAACTGTTTTCCATAATTATATCATAAATTTTGTAAAATAAAAATAACATTTATATTATTTACTATATACATCCTTTCATTTATAATATGTATGGTTGATATATAATTATTGCGGTATCCTTACAATAATTATATGTTTTTGTTGCTTTATGTAAAAACCACGCTTTGCGTGTAATTTTACGAAAAGTGTATTTTACATGCAATATGCAATTTAAAATAAAAATAAATATGTTTTACGGGAGCAATCGAATAAATGAATATAAGAAGATTTTACATGGCTTTAACATCAATATTGCTTGTGTTCCTGTTCTTTTCGGGAATAGTCATGCTGAATTACCTGAAGGCATATTCGGCACAGGATGCCATTGCCGATGATGAACCCGGCGGCTTCCTTGAAGATGCAATGAAGCATTTTGTAATGGCAAAAGACCCCATCAATGTTGTTTTGCTTGTAGGAGACAAGTGGGAATCCAATACGGATACTATAATGGTTGTCAATTATGATCCTAAAACCAACAACCTGAATATACTTTCCATTCCCAGGGATACCCGGGTTACCTTGAGCAATGGCAGAATGGTTAAAGTAAACTCCGTATTTGCTAACAAGGGCGGCGACATCCTGTTGATGAAATTGCTTGGAGACATGCTTGGTATTGATATACAATATTATGTATATCTTAATCTTGAGGTTTTTAGGACAGTTATCGACCTTTTGGACGGTGTCTGGATTGATATACCTATTGACCTGGATTATGACGACCCTTTGCAGAACCTTCATATACACTTGAAAAAAGGCAGGCAGATCCTGGACGGTGAGAAGGCCGAGCAATACTTAAGGTTCAGGCACCCGAATGGCCCTTACACGGAGGAAATGCTCAAATATTATGACGGTTCCGACTTAAAGAGAATCGAAGCACAGCAGAAGTTTATACAGGAGCTTATAAAACAGAAGGTAAAAATTACTTATATTTCAAAACTGAACAGTATAATTGATGCCGTATTCGACCATTTGAAGACAAACGTGCCTTTGAGCGAAGTGCTGAAACTGGCAAGTAATTTCAATATAAAGGATTTCAGCATTGACAAGGTGAAAACTTTCACCCTGCCGGGTTATGCAATGGATACGGTCCCATGGCACTACATTTATGACAATGTAAAAACCGGGGAGTTGATTAAAGAAAATTTCAGCCTGAAGAAGCAATAACGCCCCCGCCTACCACAACATCTCCATCATAAAATACTACCGATTGGCCGGGGGTAATCGCCCTTTGGGGGGAATCAAACACCACCTTGACTTTACCATCCTCCAGCGGACAAATGATTGCTGCCGCCTCTTTTGCCGTACTCCTTATTTTTGCATTAACGCGCATTTCTTTATCAACAGCAGGGATGGAAATAAAATTTAAATCACCTGCTATAAGGGTTCGAGATAGAACCTCGTTTTCATCCCCAAGAATGACAGTGTTATTTTCAGCATCTATCCCAACCACGTACATTGGTTTCCCAAAGGCAATTCCAAGGCCTTTTCTTTGTCCCACCGTGTAATGGATTATTCCCTTGTGTTTCCCAAGTATATTCCCTCTTGTATCGACAAAATAACCGGGCTGCGGC
>JAAZDH010000297.1 GCA_012512865.1 Clostridiaceae bacterium
CTGCCGATATAATTAATGTAACCAGCCGCAGGACAAACCAGGTGTGGAAAGGTATGGCAAGGCAAAACATGTCAAGGTGAGGTAAAGAAACAAGGAAACTATGCGGCAAAGAAATACCGGGAGGATTTTATGATACGCGGGTTGTACGCTTCGGGATGGAGCATGATTGCCAATGGCAGGAAGATGGATGTAATAGCAAACAACATTGCCAATGTTAATACAAACGGCTATAAAAAAGATTCGGTTATATTCGAAAGTTTCCCCGAATTACTTGTGAAACGTGTAAATGATTACAGGAGCATTGCAAATCCCTCTGGCTTGATCGGAACCATGGAAATAAGCAGTGATGTGGGGGAGGTCTTCACTTATTATCAACAG
Organism: Clostridiaceae bacterium; assembly: GCA_012512865.1. GTDB lineage: Bacteria > Bacillota > Clostridia > Acetivibrionales > DUMC01 > Ch48. The sequence continues at coordinate 379 of JAAZDH010000297.1, forward strand.
GGCAAAGTGACCAGGACCGGTAACAGGCTTGACTTTGCAATACATCATGATACCGGCAGTTCCTTTTTTACCATAGGGGTCCAGGAGCCTGACGGGGGTATTAATGAGTTTTATACGCGGGACGGGGCATTTACGGTAAACCCCGACGGCTTTCTTGTTACCAGGGAAGGATACCTAGTCATGGGGCAGAACGGCCCTATACAGCTGCAAAACAACCAATTTACCGTATTGGAAGACGGTTCGATTGTCGTAAATGGGGAAGCGGTGGACAGGTTTTTGATAAGAAGTTTTGCAAATACTGATTCTTTACGGGAAGTTGGCATGAATCTCGTAAGTACCACGGAACAAACCCAGGAACAGCAATTTAACGGGAAAGTATTGCAGGAATTCGTGGAAGAGTCGAACGTGAACATAATAAGGGAAATGGTGGACATGATAACCGTTTTACGGGCATACGAGGCGAACCAGAAAATGGTCCAAATCCAGGACGGTACCCTGGAAAAGGCGGTTAACGAGGTAGGCGCCGTGAGGTAGATATATTAAAAAAATGCAAGGAGGATGTTTCTTATATGATGAGAGCTCTTTGGACTGCAGGGTCTGGAATGATTGCACAGCAGTTTACCGTGGATGTAATATCAAACAACCTGGCAAATGTTAATACGACGGCCTTTAAAAAAGACCGGGCGGAATTCAAGGATTTGCTTTATGAAACCTTGAGCAGGGCTTATATTCTTGAAGACGCGGGAAGACCCGTAAATCTCCAGGTTGGGCACGGTACCATAGTATCTGCAACAGTCAAGGATTTCCAATCTGGCAGCTTTGAAAAAACGGACAAACCCTTGGATTTTGCAATAAACGGGGATGGATTTTTCATGGTGCTGGGTCCAAATGATGAAATCCTGTATACACGGGACGGCAGTTTCAAGTTAAGTGTCACCGACATGGGGAAAATGCTTTCAACATCTGATGGTTATCCCGTGCTGGATGAATTCGGGAGGGAGATAATCCTTGATTATGACATGGATTTATCAAGGCTTAATGTGTCTGAAGACGGGGATTTAAGCTATACCGATGAAGATGGAATGGTGGTGCCCCTGGGGCAAAGGATAGGGATTGTAAGCTTTGATAACGTGCATGGCTTGGAAAGCGTGGGAAAAAACCTGTATTCTGCCACGCCGGCTTCAGGAGAAGCTGTTCCAAATGAAGAGCTTGTAAACAAGAGCATCCTGCTGCAAAGACACCTTGAAACGTCGAATGTCCAGGTAGTAGAAGAAATGGTAAAGCTGATTATCGCCCAGAGGGCATATGAGTTGAATTCAAAGGCGATACAGTCATCCGATGAAATGATATCCATGGCGAACAATTTAAAGAGGTAACGGCGAGACAGCAGAAGGGTAATAATTTTATACATGGGATGGGACTGTAATAGAAAACTGCGATAGAAATAAGAAATAAATGAAATATAAAGGGATGAAACATAAAGGAATTTAAAAATTAAGCCGGAGTGCAGTAACCATGAGCTTCACAAATGCCATAAATAAAATAAGCCCACCTGTAAACAATTCCATGAAGGCTTTGAGCAATAAAGCAAGTATTCCTGTAAATGCCCCGGGCGCTAAAAGCGCTAAAAGCTATGCCGCCATGTTGGAAGGGTTGATGCAGTCGCAGGGAATGCAATCGCAGGGGAACCAGGGGACAGGCAATGTTAAGGCTGGAACCTTCAGCGAAATCATTAACGGGATTACCACGCAAGGCGCGGAAGAACAAGTATTTGAAGAAAAGCTGAAAAGGGCCATGGAAAACAAGGATGAGAAAATGCTGAAGGAAGCATGCAGGCAGTTTGAAGAGCTGTTTCTCCAGGTGTTGTACAAGCAGATGAAAGCCACGGTACCAAGAGACGGCTTGTTTTCCGGCGGC
>JAAZDH010000298.1 GCA_012512865.1 Clostridiaceae bacterium
ATACAAAACTCCATTTCAACGATAAATCCCGGAAGGGATGAAATACCCTAACACTTTTCACTTCCATTTATATCCTACTCCCCATACTGTTTCAATATGTTCTCCTGTACCTGCAGATTTGAGTTTTGCCCGTATGCGCTTTATATGCTCGGCAATTACCGCGCTGTCACCTTCGGCATCGTTTCCCCATAAACGCTCGTATACCCGTTCTTTATCAAATACCTGGCCCCTGTTTTTAGGAAGCAATTCGATAATTTCAAACTCTTTTTTGGTTAGCGGTACCTCTTGGCCGCCCACGCTGACCTTGTACGCCCCGTAGTCAATCGTCAAGTCGCCTTCAAAACTAACCTTCGTGCTCCCAGTACGCCTGTTTTCTCTTCTCAGGTGTGCCATGACCCTTGCCCCGAGTTCATCTATTGAGAAAGGCTTCGTTACATAGTCATCACCCCCGGCAATAAATCCGGCTATCTTGTCCATGTCCTCCACCCGAGCCGTTAAAAAAATGATCAGGCAGTTGATATGCTCCCTTATGCGCTTGCAAACTTCAAGCCCGTCCATTTTTGGCATATTTATATCCAGTAAAATAATGCTTGGCCCGTGCCCTGCCTGCTTAATTGCTTCTTCGCCGTCAGAAGCAGTGAGAACAAGGTAATCGTTCATCTCAAAGTAGTCTTTCAATAAAGATACAACGCCAGGTTCATCATCCACTACGAGTATTTTTGCCTTTTGCTGCATATTTGCCGCCCCCTGCCCGGTTACTGTCTTGCACTTCACTCTCAAACCTTACCTTCATCCCCTGCAATTCCTCCGGCAGAATGCTCCACAATAGCCTCAACAGCCAGGATGAGGGCTTTCCTTATATCATTTATATTCATACTGGGAGTATTTCTCTTGTTTACAACCTGTTCCGGCAAGTAGGGGACATGGATAAATCCGCCCTTTATGCCGGGGTATTTTTTATCTATTAGATACAACAAGCCGTACATAATATGATTACACACAAAGGTACCTGCGCTATTAGAAATACTGGCGGGTATTCCCCCCTCCTTTATTCTCTTAACTATTGCCTTAATTGGTAAATTTGAGAAATAGGCATTTTCCCCATCTTCAAATATCGCTTCGTCTACTGGTTGATTACCTTCATTATCTTTTATCGCTGCATCATCTATATTTATAGCCACCCTTTCAACACTTATATCAACCCTTCCCCCGGCCTGTCCTACAGCAATAACAATATCCGGTCTTATTTCATCTACCAGTTTTTCCAATTCCATGATAGATTTTCTAAATACGGTTGGTACTTGCCTTTTGATTATGGCAGCACCATTTACCTCGCCTGGTAAAGATTTCACGGCCTCGTATGAAGGGTTGATAATTTCCCCTCCAAAGGGTTCAAAACCCGTTATAAGTATTTTCATGACTGCCTCCCGGAATGGAAATATTTATTCAAGCCTGCTATTTAGCCTGTTGTTTAACCTGTTATTTATATTTAAACACAAGTTTATAAAAATGTATACTTCTGTTATTATACATTTAACAGTACATTATCCAATGTATTTCTTATATCATGGAAAAACGCATTGGATGTAAAAGTGCTCCTTGTCTTGTATAGAAAGTACGAAATTGTTATTATAATAAAGGATATGCAAATAAAATACATAATGGCAGCTATCAGTGCCTGGGAGGGTGATTTGATGTCTTGCTACTATATTATTGGCATTCGGGTAGAAAACAGGATTGCCAATGCAGTAAAATTCCAAGAAATACTAACAAAAAACGGCTGCAAGATCAAAACACGTCTTGGACTGTATGAAGTAAGTGATGATGCATGTTCAAATGACGGGATTGTCATATTGCAGCCTTATGGCAACAAGGAGGATGTTGAAGCCCTGGTTGATGAACTCAACAGCCTGGAAGGCATAACAGCAAGGTATATTGATTTAAACTAAGAACAAAACTAATAAGAATACTAATACGAATAATTTGCAAAACAGTCACAAACCTCCACAGGCAGTTTTTGTAATTATTGCCTGAATATAAAAGAAGGAATTCGTGAATATGTTAAACTTGGGAGGTAATACTTATTTCTGCCTCCACGGGTTAAAGATGTCATAATCCAAGATGCAACAAAATGGTTCAATTCCGCAAGCACGGCTTCTATGAAAAAGAGCAGCAAGACCTTCATCATCAAGTTTTTCAAGAATTGTTAACGTTTCTACTTTTCCATTTTTTTGGAAGCGTATCAATAAATTTAAAGATTAAATTTTGCCGCCTCTTATTACATAATGATGTACATACATATAATTTCTCTTATATAATGTGTTTATACACCATATTCGATGTATCCACAACTATATTTTGTATCAAATATGGTGTATAAGCAATCATTTTTATTAATTAAGTTAAACAAGGCAAATATGACCCCGCCTTCACCGCCGGCAATAAAACCAACATCTCCAATATTTTCTCTTCATAGTTCAAAGGTTCATTCACCTATTCACTATCCTCCGATGGAGTGTATACGAATGAAATCTCCCTGCCGTCAGAGGTGATTCCCGTGACTTTATTACCTTCTATCGCATACCATTCCTTGCATTGCTTGGGAAAGTCCATTGTTTCTTTGCCGGTTAATGCCGGGGGTGCTGCCGATACCTTGGAAAAGCCAACCGCGCCATCATTGCCCCTTATTGCCAGCTGGTAAACATGTGCTGAGTCATCCTCACCAATAGTGTAGATTTGACCAACATAGCCAAAAGATGTTCTGCGATACTCATAAATCAAGGTTTCCTTACCATCCATTTTCGAAATACATTTGAGCGCATCTGCTGCCTTGTCATACTCACCTAGCAATTCATATTGCTTGCCTTCAGCATTTCGATACTTGATGCTGTATTGGTTTCCGCTTTCACTATATTCAACATCTTTTGCACCCAGGAATCCAAGCGCAGAAGCTGCTGCATCCTGCCCCAGGCCGAAACTGCTTGCAGGAACCAGGGCGATATCCACCATTGCTATGCCTAAAAAAGACATTGAGTCTAATTCAGTACCGGGATTAGTTGCCAGCGCGTCAGTAAGTATAGAGATAAGTTCTCCTTTTGCTTCAACGTAAGCACCAAATGATTGTCCTGGCGTAGAAGGCGAACCTGATACGTTTGAAACTTTTTCCTGCTGCTGTTCTGGATTTGCATCTTGCTGTTCACCCTGCTGTGCCGTCACCTCCGGTTTTTTTTCGCCGCCAGGCTTATCCTTATCCGAAGGAGCACCCCCTCCGCAGCTGACAAGCAGCAGCATAATCAAAAACAAGGCCGTCAATTGATACAGGAGTCGCATAGCATTCCTTTTTTTTATTGCAAGCATACAATATCCTCCTTTTTTCCAGTTTTTCCATTGTTGTTTTTCAAGCATTTCAACTAACTTGCCTGGATTATAGTACTTTCCCAATAGTACTTACCCAGCGGTTATGAGACCAAGGCAGATACCTGCTGTTAAATGTTTGATACTAATATGCTACTTTATGATTCACTTTATGAATAGGTGGAATATGCTTATATTTAGTAAAAATAATGTTATTTACCAAGCAGCCATTAAGCAGTCTCCGGAATATAAACTAAAAAACTCATTAAGCGTTCACTGGGATAAAATAAACCCGAAAACTTATATATCCTGTAGAGCACGGAAATGCACATAGAATTTTATAGTTTTCTATGCTAATATTGTGTTTATAGGGATATTTTAATAAGGGAGGTTATTTTTGTGACATGCTCAAAATGTGGATCTGAAAATGTTTTAGTCCAACTTGTCCAAATTTCGGCAAAAAGCAGGACTAAAGGAAAAGGCTGTCTATATACGCTTGGAAGATGGTTTCTCATTGTGTGCACGGGAGGTCTCTGGCTTTTATTTGGCAAAAAAAAGACCAAAACCACTACTAAGTTCAAAAACAAAAAAGTTGCCATTTGCCAAAGCTGCGGGAATCAATGGGATGTATATTGATTGAGCTCTCTTTATAATAGCAAGAAAACATTCAAGGATTATTCAAGTTTCAGCATAAAAAATCATAAACATCCCTATACCCTATTTTCTGATAAATATTATTCGACTAAATACTATTCGATTCCGGATTTAGCAAACCCATATATAATACACAACAGGTGAAAAATTTACGGGTGAAAAAATTAAGACAAACCTTCATCCCACTGGCTAAAGTCATGGGCTTTCGGCTAAGTCTTTGTGATGCCAGGTAAATTCTTGCGGCCCGTCTTTTTACCATCCGCAATATCCAGCATCTTTTCCCATGTTTTTTCTGTTTCACATTTGAGAAACTCATAAAGGGGTGTTAAATCCTCGGTTTCATCATACTTTTGCAAGCTCTCGTAGTACATCCGTTTATCTTCATTATAGGTAATAAGGGGAGGATGATTATGTATCATGAGATAGTAGTTCATAAGTGTTCTGCCAACACGCCCGTTGCCATCCGCAAAAGGATGAATATACTCAAACCTTTTTCATGATTTTATCTTTTAAAAACTCGTAGCACAGCTTCCTGTTTGTCTATCTTCATCACGGGGCTTTCATATATGATTTGATAATTTTTCTGAAATTCTTTCATAAAACCGCGCTTACTCCGTCAATATCTTCAGCACCCTGAAAATAGCTGCGGCTGCCTTACCGCGG
>JAAZDH010000299.1 GCA_012512865.1 Clostridiaceae bacterium
CCAATGGAAGCAATTTACGCCAGGTTCCCAGTTTTAAAGGATAGAAGCAAGCAGCGGGCCGGGACCCTGAGCGGGGGAGAGCAGCAAATGCTTGTAATAGGCAGGGCACTGTTATCAAGGCCCAAGCTATTATTGATGGATGAGCCTTCAATGGGACTTGCCCCCCTCCTTGTTCATGAAATATTTTCCATAATAAAGGAAATAAACAACAATGGTACAACAATACTCCTGGTTGAGCAAAATGCCAACATGGCCCTGTCCATAGCCCACAGGGCTTATGTCCTTGAAATCGGCTCCATTACCCTGGAAGGTCCGGGCAAAACCCTATTGCAAAGTGAAGAAATTAGAAAAGCTTATCTTGGAGGTTGATTCTCATGTACGTGAAAAACAGGATGACCAGCAACCCGTATACTATTTCACCTGATGCAACCATAGCCGAGGCATTGGATCTTATGCGCAGCAAGAACATAAGAAGATTGCCTGTTGTTAAAAACGGCAAGCTTGTAGGTATAGTAACCGAAAAAGAGATGCAGGAAGTATCTCCTTCAAAGGCCACAACCCTCAGCATTTTTGAGTTGAATTACCTGCTAGCGAAAACAAAGGTAAGCGCGGTAATGACAAAAGAAGTAATCACCGTTTCCCCTGATGCCCTTCTTGAAGAGGCGGCCGTCCTTATGAGGGACAACAGGGTGGGTGCCCTTCCGGTTGTACAGGACGGCAAGGTTGTCGGCATTATAACGGAAACAAACATTTTTGATGCTTTTATAGATCTGCTGGGCTTCAGGGAAATCGGCACAAGGATTACCGTGGAGGTTGACGATGCACCGGGCGTGCTTGCCAATGTAGCCGGGGTAATCAAGGAATTCGGTGCCAATATTACCCACGTCGTTGTTTACAGGAGCGGCGGAGGAAAAAGCAACATTGTAATAAGGGTAAATACCATAAACACCGACAATATAACGGAAGCATTGGAGAAACAGGGCTACAAGGTAACCTCGGTGCTAAAAAACAATAACAGCATCCAATAAAAACACTTCTATTTATTTATATTGCGATATTTATACAGCAATATTTATATAACAGCATTTATGTAACAATATTTATATGGCATCCCGGGAAACAACCTCGACTTCGTACATGGTAAACGTCGTATCCCCGGGGCTTATAAGCATTCTGCCTGAGAATTTTCTCTCTATCCTGTTAAAACCTGCCCGGACCTCGCAGGGTTTGCCGTCAACCAGCAATATGCCTTCCCTGTCCAGCCAAAGGTACAGGCAAGATGCAGTCCTTCCTTTCAAGTCAATTTCCAGGGTACCCCCGGAAAATTTGAACCCTGGGCCGGGCGCAGCTATCCCGTCCGTTAATATTACGGTGCTGGCCGGCATTGTAAAGGTCATGTAACGGTATTGCATGTCCGCAAGGCCAAAACGCGTACCCACGTGGTCCGAGTCATGGCTGTAATCCACCGTGGTTATATCACAAATAACCTTCAGCCATCCCGTTCCCCAGTCGTAATCGGACTTCTTAGTCACCCCGCCGGTATATATTCCAAAGGTCTCGTTGTAGCCGGCATGCCCGGCAACCCACCGGTAATAATCACCTTCCGTCCTTGACTTGGCGGTTTCCGTCTGTCCCAGGGCCAGCGCGTATTTTTTATTGCTTTCCAATCCTTTCAACTGTGCCCTGATAACCGTTATACCTCCCGGGACAACCTCTTTCTCCGGTATTATGCTTTCAAAAAGGCACTCGCTCAGTTCACCTTTTTCATTCAGGGCGTATACCCTTGCAATTAAATCGCCCAGCGGATTGCCATTTCCATTGATCTCCTTCCTGAGCTTCACCTCGAACCGGTCAACTGTCAATTCGTTCGGCGTGGATGCACTTATGGATACATCCGTTAAGGCGGCGGTATTATACACTTTAAACCCGTATATGGCCATCGCTTCCTCCCCCGTGAAACGGGCTCGCACGGCTTCGGCAAGTACAGGTGAAAACTTGAATTCATTTTTATTCCGTTTCAGGTTACCGGTTTCAAGTACCGTAACCCATTGCCCGTCCACCAGGCATTCTATACTCACCATGCCGGGGATTTTCTCGTTACGGGAATTCAAGGTCCTGGTCCTGTTTTCGTAAAGCCACACGTCCACGCGGTCAATTATTCGTTTAGTGCCAAACTCCGCCTGGTAAAAGCCGTTGCGCGTAAAAATTATGCGCGGCGTGATATCCCCGTATAGCTTTTGATTGCCAAGCACCGGGGCCAGGGGGTCACCACCGGAAATAATACCATTATGGAGTACCCTTGGATACCTGGATACTTCCGATGGTTTGGACAGGGATACGAATGCCGGTTCCCGCACCTGTTCCGGTACTATGCAAAGGGCATCCAGGTATACCCGGGTATAACCTTTGTCCACCGTTTCAAGGGAAATTTTTATTTCGTTGATCGTATTCACCCTGCCATGTACAACCTTTTCAAATCCTTCATCCAGGCGGAATTTTACCCAGTTGTTCCGGCTTTCGTTATAGGAGAACATGTCCAGGAATTTAAAACTAGGTTTATAGGTGATATAATTGTTTTTATCCTGGTAAAGGCAAACAACGGGGCCCGTCATTTCCTTGTTCCAGTCAGGCTCCGAATCCGTCAAAAACCGGAAATAGCCTGTTAGTGTCAAACCTTCGCCGAATGCGATAGAACCGGTATTCATCACGATTTCATGCTGCCTGCCTCCCACCGCGGTTATTTTTAGCGATCCTCCCCCGGTAATGCGCCAATCTTTATCTACTTCCACAAGATATTCCGCGGCATCACCTGATACCGTCGCTTTACCAGGGGAAAGCGTGATGAAGGGGGCATCTTCGCAAACAAAAACATTCATGAAATCCATGCTTGCCTGCTGGTTATTATCGCATGTAACAGCAAGGCGGTAAAAGCCGCTTTTATCGTAGATATGCGTCACGGTGCTGCCCTCGCATACCGTGCCGTCACCCAGGTCCCAGCGGGTATTAAGTGCATCTTTCACGGAGAAGGTAACAGGCTTCCCTGCAATAATTACCGGGGAATCGCACCCTATTTTAACAGGGGCTTGCTTTTCGGGTCCCCCCTTAAGG
>JAAZDH010000300.1 GCA_012512865.1 Clostridiaceae bacterium
ATAAATATCTTTAGCCTTATTCCTTACCACTTAACCCTTTCAAACCCTTTCACATGTTAAAACGTAAATCCCGCAGCAAATGAAGATTTCTCCTGCATCTGCTACGGGATTTTTGAACGAACTTTATTTTTACAGAGCAAACTTTATTATCATGGAGTGGACTTTATTTGAGTTATACAACATCTCCTTCACTCCCAAGCTTTTTCATTCAACTGTCACGCTTTTTGCCAGGTTCCTGGGTTTATCCACGTCGCAGCCTTTTTGAACTGCAAAATAATATGCAAGAAGCTGCAGGGGAGTGATAGCCACCATGGGCACCAAGAGCTGGTTCATATCCGGTATTGTTATTACAATGTCAGCCGTTCTTGACACCTCGCAGGTAAAACGGCTCTGCGTAACAGCAAGCACCAAGGTACCTCTTGCCTTCACTTCCTTTATGTTGCTCATAATCTTGTCTTTCAAGTAATTTTGCGTTACGCATGCAACCACGAGCGTTCCTTCTTCAATTAAGGCAATCGTTCCATGTTTTAGCTCTCCCCCGGCGTATGCCTCGGAATGAATATAAGATATTTCCTTGAGCTTCAAGGAACCTTCCACGGACAGGGCATAATCCAGCCCTCTCCCGATAAAGAAAACACTTTTTGAATTATAATGCCGTGCGGCAAATTTTTGCACCTCTTCCCTGTGATTAAGAACCTCCGCAACCAGTTCCGGGATACGTTTTATCTCCTCCATGATCTCCAGTGCTGCTCTATCATTCACTGTTCTCCTCTTCATTGCAAAGGCCAATGCCACAATGTACAATGCCGCAAGCTGGTTATTATAAGCCTTGGTGGAAGCAATCGCAATCTCAGGCTCGGCCAGGGTGTAAAGTACATTATCCGATTCCCGTGCTATGCTGCTTCCCACGGTGTTTACAATTGAAAGAACCCGTGCCCCCGCACGTTTTGCTTCCCTTAATGCAAACAATGTATATATTGTTTCTCCTGATTGGCTGATAACGATAACCAAGTCACCGGGGCTTATTATTGGATCTTGGTACCTGAATTCCGAGGCAATGCTTATTTCAACGGGAATTTTTGCAAGCGTCTCAATAACTTGTTTTCCAACAAGCCCTGCATGGTATGCCGTACCGCATGCCACGATGAATATCTTGTTAACCCTGGCAGCCTCATTTTCTATAATGCTCAAGTCACCGGCAACTATTTCCCCATCTTTTATCCTTGAATTTATAATATTCCTGAGGGCTTCAGGTTCTTCGCATATTTCTTTAATCATAAAATGCTCATACCCTGATTTCTCCGTTGCCGTGATATCCCAGTCCACTTTAAATACTTCTTTCTTGACTTCATTGCCAAATCCATCGTACACTATTACCTGGTCTTGTTTTATCAAGGCCACCTCGTCATCGTCAAGTATATAGGTATTTCTCGTGTGAGCAAGAATTGCCGGTATATCCGACGCAGCAAAATTTTCATTCTCGCCAAGCCCGATTACCAGGGGACTTCCCTTCCTGGCAACAATAAACCTGTCCGGGAAATCTTCGCACATGATACCCAGCGCATAAGTTCCCTCCAGCAGCTTTAACGAATTAACAACTGCATTAGTTATTTCTTCCTTGTGGTAATATTTATAGAAATACTCTATAAGATTTGCTATCACTTCGGTATCTGTGTCGGAAACAAATTCAAATCCTTCACTTTCAAGAAATTCCTTAAGCTCTGTATAATTTTCGATGATTCCATTATGCACAACCGCTATTTTGCTTGAATGGCTCACATGCGGATGGGAGTTGACATCGTTAGGCTCACCGTGGGTGGCCCACCTGGTGTGGCCTATTCCCATGTTCCCGCGTATTATTGAATTTTTTATTTTTTCCTGCAGAGAATCAAGCCTTCCCTTGCATTTTACAACAACGATATTATTCCCGGTGCAGGTGTTTCTTTTATTCTCATTTTTTCCTCCATACACCGCTATACCCGCCGAATCATATCCTCTATATTCAAGTTTTTTCAATCCATCCACAAGTACCTGGACAGCATCTTTCTTTCCAATATAACCAACTATTCCACACATGATATAACTCTCCTTTTTAGTATAATTGCTCTTGCCAGTACAACAACAAAATTAGCCCAGCCACACCTTGGCTCCATGCCTTGGCCCGTGCCAACCCGTGCCAAGCTTGTCCTCGACCTTCCTGCCAACAAAAACCCAATTCCATCCACTGCCAACATAATTGTCAATATAGTGATAACTGTTGCCACGCAAGGATTATAGCCTGTTATCATCCCCTGTCAACATTATTGCGTACAGGCCAGGTTCCCGGTTAGAAAAGCTAAAACCGGTAGTATAAACATCTACACCAATAGAAAAAACAATATGAAGGTAACATCCGGGCACGTTCCAGTATATCCCGCTAAATCTCAATAGGTCCCTGTACATCCCGGTATACCCCTGCAGTATATCCCGATATATCTCAGTATACCTTTGCAGCATATACCGCTATCCCCCGGAATACCATGGCATATCCCGACATAAGCCAATATATCCTGGCATCTTAAGAATATACCGGTAATTATCCGGATACCCGCGGAACATACTCGTATGTCCAGGTATTCCTGGCCGACTGCCTGGTAAATTGCTTATTAAATTTTTGCATTAGAACCAATGGAATTTGAAACTGTACAGCAGGATTAGCTACCAGAACCCTCTCTGTGCTGCAGTTGCCTGCCATTTTAAAGAGTTCCTGCGGTTGTAGCCAACCGGAAGGTTTCCGCCGAATATTTCGATAATACACCAAGCAAATGTATTTTTCGTATTTGCAATAATATACATACACGTGCATATATGCGTATATACGTGCACGTACTTGGGCTTGCCCGTGCATACGACCCATGGTCGCGAATATTTATGTACATGAGTACATATCTATGGATACATTTACCTGGTGGCCTCCTTCTCCTCGTCAACGGACAAGATCCGTCCAGGCGCTTTTCCCATGCCTTTAATTTTATTTTAGCAAAATTTAAAATAACAGCTTAACCATCATCCTCCTTTCCGGCATGGATAATTGTTTAATCCTGCTGGGATTTTCTTAGTTAAAAAATCATCCCCCTTTTACGTATTTTTCACAATGCTCTGATGTAATTCCGTCACTTTGATACAAGCCGGCTGAATTAAACTTCTTCCATAAATCATCATATGCATTGTCAATTAAAACATTGTATACATTATGATATTGTACATATTATAATAATCATTATAAATTATTTGTGCGCCCAAAGTCTATCAAATATTAAAAATTTTAAATATTTACCTTAATCCGCTTCCCGGGTACCTGCTCCTTTAAACCGGGTAGCAGCTCCCTTATCAAGCTTTTTTAGTTTGTTCATAGCGCAAAATTTTAAATGATAAATAGAAGCAAAAAACCATACTTCACCATTATACTCCCACCTGCCAGGGTGATTGTTAAGGGAATTTGTAACTAATGCATAATTAGAGGCGGCATTAAACGCAGCATCGCCCGGAAGTGCTGGAACTAATGGGAAAATCGCTATTGTCATGCCATGATATGCTATATACTGCAACGTGCTATGATGTGCTATAATATATGCTATAATATGATAATCCAAAATCGGCAAGCCTACAGTTGCCAAAGGTTAAGTTATATTTGCCGGGGATTAAGGAAGTTAATACTTACCGGAGGTTAAGACGTTGAGCGATAAAGAAAACGCAATGGAAAGTACTGGTAGTAATACCGAATATAATAGCACTGGTGGTAATACCGAATACTTTATTTCCCGCAATACTGCCGAATGCAATAGCACCGGGGGCAGTGTGGCTGACAATAATACCGGCAATAATACCATTGAAAGCAACATTACCGGGAATGATATTGAACGGGCAATCCTGGTAAGCGTTCAAATTGCCGCGGGAAAACACGTAACAGGAAAGCACACAAACGGGGTTGGCGACCAGGAAAGGTCCCTCAATGAACTTAACGAGCTTGCTCTTACTGCCGGCGTTGAAGTAGCGAGGAAAATGCTGCAAAGAAGACCAGGCATAGACCCTGCGACCTATATTGGCCGCGGCAAGCTTGACGAATTGCGTAAAATGTGTGAAACCTTGAAGGCCGACGTGGTAATTTTTGATGATGAACTAACCGGGGCGCAAATAAGAAATATAGAAAATAAGATTGGCACCAGGGTTATCGACCGTACAATGCTGATTCTTGATATATTTGCAAAAAGGGCCCGCTCACGGGAGGGTAAACTCCAGGTGGAACTGGCCCAGCTTAAGTACAGGCTTCCCAGGTTGACGGGACTAGGCACCGAGCTTTCCAGGCTCGGCGGTGGTGTTGGAACACGGGGTCCCGGGGAAACCAAGCTGGAAGCAGACAGGCGCCATATAAGGCGGAGGATTCACTACCTTGAAAATGAGTTAAAAACAGTTGACAAGCAGCGCAGCCTTATAAGAAAAGGAAGGGAAAAAAACAAGCTCCCGGTGGTGGCCCTTGTCGGCTACACAAATGCCGGCAAATCCACGCTTATGAATTGCCTGTGCAAGGCAGATATTTATGCCGACAACAGGCTGTTTGCAACCCTTGACCCTACGACCAGGAAAATTACACTGGGCGATGATGAGAGAACAATTCTCCTGGTAGACACCGTCGGCTTTATCCGTAAGCTTCCCCACGAGTTGGTTAATGCTTTTAAATCAACCCTGGACGAGGTGGTATATGCAGACGCCCTGGTCCAGGTGGTGGATGCATCAGACCCGGAATACGAAAAACACATGGAGGTTACGGAAAGCCTTTTAAAAAGCGTTGGTGCCCTGGATAAACCGATGATTACCGTGTTTAACAAAATTGACCTCGTTGATTATGAAAACTGGATAAGACCCATAAATACCAGGGGCAAGATGGTGGCAGCATCTGCGGTAACCGGGTTCGGCATTGACACCTTGGCACGTGAAATAGCTGAACTTGTCAAGCCGGATGTTCTTGCAGCCGACTTGCTGATACCCTACGAAAAAGGCAACATTGCTGCCTATGTTCGTAAGCATGGTACTATCCTGGACGAAAAATACACTGAAAAGGGTATCCATTTAAAAGCCGAAATTGATAAAAGCAAGGCAGCAGCCTTAAAGGATTACTTGATTTAGCCTACCGGCACCCAGGCAACCTGGCCAACTTAGCCGGATAGTCCGTTCCTTACAACAAGATAGTCGTTGGTAAGGATGGTGTATATCCCCATTTCAATAAACCTCCCGGCCTCCTCGGGGTCATCCGACCAGAACATGTTGCACACGATATTATGCCTGTGGGCTTCATCAATCATTTCTTGTTTAAAGCGTATTTGCCAAGTTGGGCTTTTTGGCACTTATACTTAACCGCATTATCGATTAACGTGTAATTACCCTGCCCTTCAAGACAGCACCTGGTGAGATCAGGCGCCAGCTTGATTGCCGTAACAAGCACGTGGTATTGAAAAGCTTGTCCCATGCCTCTTTTATATAATTCACCGCAATAAAAGCATTGCAGCGCCTGGCGGTTGCCTGTACCTTGTCCAGCAATACCCTCGTATTATTGCACACGCACTCTCACAATTCCGCTCTTGAACTTGCCCCAGGGGCATTGGAATACTCGGGCAGCAGTACGAGGTCAACGCTTTATCACCACGAGCATTATATACTAAAACCTGTTATTTTAAAATAATGAGTAATAAGTACGACAGTATCAAGTTTATCGTATGAATAATACTATTATACCAATATAACTATTTCAACATATCTATTCCAATATAAAATCATTTTCACTTATGCTATATCCCCTAATCTGGGCCTTGGGTGCATCATCCACGATATAATTAACAATGTATATTTCACCGTCTTCAAACTGTACCCAGCCGGAATATCCCAGGTCAGCCACCGGGCTCCTGTCAAAATCAACAGGCATAATCCTGGTCCACTGCTCACGCCTGTTACGTGCTTTTGCAGATTCTACATCCGTCAATGCTGCAAATAAATTCTGCGTCCATTTTCCAAGCCATCCCTTGCCTCCCTGCATAAACCGGTAGGTGATTAAAATCCTGCCGCTCTTGAGCATGCCGGCAACCGGCCTGTGACACCCGGGCAAAGGAACCCGGTATGGGCCTTCCCAGCTTTCGCCGTTGTCCACGGAAATTGCCTTGTAGCAATCCCAGCCTTCCCCGGAATTTTCCCGCATGAAAGCAACCAGTGTGCCGTCAGGCAATGGGAGGATTGATGCTTCGCATAGGTTCAGCCCTTCCCTGCTGGCTACCGTAACAGGGCCAATCCACGACTTGCCCTTGTTGTCGGAATACCACAGTTTTTGTTCCAAGTACCCGTGCTTATCGCTCCCGTCATGGGCAGATAATATCCACCTGCCGGACGGCAGTTCACGAAGCTTGTCGGGCACGATTCCTGTAATGGGTGTCTCAACAGGCCCTTCCCATTTTTCGCCTTCTGCACCTGCAAACCACAGGTAGTTTTTGCCGCTTTTTTCCCTTATCCCATGTATTTTATCGCACACAACTACTAGACGGTCATCTCTCAACCTGGATATCCTTGCACAATTCCAATACGGCAATCCATTTGTCCCTTCGCTCAAGGGTATCTTGTCACTCCAGGTTCTTCCCCGGTCAATGCTTTCTTTTAACACTATCCTCGTGTAGGACCTATCCCCGTGATGCACGCACTCGGAAAATACGCATATAAGCTTTCCTTGCCTTGTTAATTCCACATCGGGCCATGCTTCATATATGCTGTCGTCCCTGCTTATGGTGAACTTTTTAATAGGCACGGTAAATACCCCTCCATTTTTCATTCTTATTTTCATTCTTATAGTTAAATTTGCAATAATTAATCCCCTCTTAGTTGTCTTGCCGTTTCCACCATTGCAAGATAACCTTCTGGCGGCACGTAATCCGGTATGGAATTGCCTGAGCCCAGGGCAAATCCACCTTTATCTTTACAATAAGCGAAAACATCTTTTACTATATCCCTGATTTCATCTTTGTTTTTCCTGCACAAGTGATCCGTATCAACGCCGCCAAAAACCCCTATCTTATCACCGTACATATCCATCCATTTTGAAAATGGAGCTATTTGGTCCTCATTTGAATGCTTGGCATCAATTTTTGCCTTGTCAATAATATCATCCATAACTTCAAATATATTACCGCAACAATGAAATAGGAACGGTTTATTGTACGAATGGATAATTTTTATTATTCTCTCGTACTGTGGAATGATGTACTGCCTTATATCCTTCGGCGGTAATAAGGTGGAATTTTTAAATCCAAGGTTGTCTCCAAAACGGCAAACTGCATAATAATCACCAAATTCTTCAAGAAACCTGCTCCATATCCTGTACATCATTTCTCCTACTTTTTCAAATAATCCCTTGTATAATTCCGGATCATCATATGATATAAGGCATAGATTTTCAAAGCCTACTACATCTTGTACAAGTTCGAACACTCCATTACCTGGGCCACCGATAGCTTTCATTCCCCAAGGCAAATGCTCCCCCATAATGGAAAAATTTTCGCCATACTTGTTAAAAAAGATGCCCGGTATTTCATCCCAGGGATATTTTGAAAAGTCATCGTAGGTCTTGATTACCCCTGGCTTATGCTGCCCCAGTGCCCCGCTGCCGGGCATGGCTGGCCCTATGCACTGTTCAAAGCTGACTGTATCATAGCCCATTTCCTTGAAAAAACCATTGTAATGCCTGAAGAATTCAGCCTTATCACTTGAATCCCCGTTAATTAGACCCGTAAACTCAACTCTCATTATTTTTTCCATGACATTTTCGGAAATTATATGTTCATATAGCGGGATTCTCCTGGTTTTCATATTCTTGGCGGCATCAATGACATTTGTATAGTCGGGTTCAAAGCTTCTCATCTTTTATCCCACCTCTTGCCATGAGTTGGTTTACCACGAATTTGATCATTACATTAATAATCTTACCATTTTATATCAAGTTTTGAAAGCCTTTAAAACTCCCTGTTTTTATAAAACCTCAAAGAAATACTATATGATATTGAAACAATAATTAGCATTATTACTGCAGCAGCCAATGCCGCC